>JACROM010000110.1 GCA_016214445.1 Microcaldota archaeon | reverse complement strand
AAAGGCTAGGCGTTCTTTTTTTATTTTTTCTTTCTGTTTTTGTAAAAACGAACCAAAGTTATTTTCTCGATGTGTTTACCGTCAGACAGGTCTAACAAATCCTTTTTTTCCGCATCCGCGTGAACGCCACCAAAAATAGTGCGCAAACGGTCGAGAGAACCACGTGGAACATTCAGATGCATTTCGACAATACGCGCTTGGCTTTTCTTGTACTGCCGCGGCAGGTCAAAAGCAAAGCGAGGGTCTTCGGGGTTCAGTTTAAGTTGGTTGCTTTCCCACCAAGCCTGCCAGAACGCCCTACGGCCGTCTTCCGACTGCAATTCTCCCTTTTGCGGACGCCTTTTCGTGGTACGAACCAACAGTTCACCGAGGGCGTCAATTTTCTCTTCAGGGATTTTCGTGCCGAAATAGGCAGCAGAAAACGAAACATGAACTAGGTCTTCAGGTGGCGGACCAACAAGTTCTGGAAAAGAATAAGGCGTTTCACTCAACGCCTTGCCGTGCGGCTCGAAAACGTGCCAACTGGGCTTAAACTTAGTAGAGTGTTCGGCAATTATAGATTTGAAGCTTCGGAAAACCCGTTTCCAAGACATCTCAATCAGTGTATGAAGTCCCTTAACAGCTCGACAGCCTTCTTGATGCTCTGGCTGATCTGGCGCTCGCTTTTTGCTCCGGAACAGATGACTTTTCCGTTCTTAAAGAGCAGAAGCGTGGTGCCGATGTCCTTGAGGCGCATGATTGCGCCAGGAAACTGTTCGGGCTCGTATTCGACGTTGTCCACTTCCATCGCGATGTTGAACAGGTCCAGGTCAACCTTCAGGTTGGCGGAGGCGACTATGTTCTCTACCTTGAAAGAGGTATCGATACGCTTCTTAGGTTTAGTTTTCTTAGCCATAAGTTTCACCTTCCGATAAGAGCGACTCTATAAAAACCCTTTATAAAGTTTGCGGCGAAGGTGCTTAAAAAGCCTCGCTTTGGGGGGCATTGTATAATTAACGAATGATTTATATATTGCCGGGCTTTGAATATTCCCGGTGGTTTTGTGCAATGCATTTTCTGTAAAAGCAATGCCGTCGTCAAAAACGGCAAACGAAAACGAAAAAGCATAACCAAACAAAGCTATTGGTGCACCGCATGCAAAAAGCAATTCGTGCGACCAGATGGTTTTGAACGCATGCGGCACAAACCAAAAACCATCGTTCGAGCCATTCACATGCACCAAGACGGTTTCTCGCTTTCCAAAGTCCAGAATCATCTTTGGCAACACGACCGCGTAAAAGTCACGCGGATGACCATCTTGAATTGGGAGAAAAAATACTCGGCTTTTTTTAAATAAGTTTCACGGCGGTTTGAACCCGCGCATCGTAGGCCGTGTGCACGTTGACGAAAAGTTCATCCATGTCGGCCATCGACACGGGTACGACTTGAACGCGATTGACAGCAAAACCAAATACGTTTTGGCCCATTCCTACGTCGTAAAAAGGACGACTCGCGCTTGTGTTGATTTTCTACGCCAAGTGAAAACCGCGTGTTACGCTCAAATTCTTGACGTGTACAGGCGGGAACGGTTCAAGCCTGCCGGTACACGCAAACTGATTGTTTTCGTGAGCGACGGTTTTCAGAATTACCGCAATGCGTTCAACAAACTTTTTTACAGGACGTGCAAATTGCGTTTTGGCGTGCCCATCGCTTGCAGAAAATATGGGCTCGAACACAACAACAATGCAATCGAACGGTACAACAGTAGCATTGAGGATCGGGTAAAGACCATGCGGGATTTCGGAAGTCATCCGGGCGCCAAGTGTTTCTTGGATTTGAATCGGGTGCTGCATAATTTTGTGAATCCGCACATGAGTCTGAAAGGCCGAACGCCCGCTGAAGCCGCACGGGTAAACGTTCGACTCGGAAGAGAAAAACTGCTCAACCTCATCCGTTTTCACGCCAAGAAAACGCATCATTCGCTAAGATGACAATATCTGCAGTAAGCAAGAACCAAATCCTATCCCGCCTGCCGAAACAAGCAATGCGTTCTACCCTGAATGTTGCCTTGGACTATTTGGAAAAGAAAGGCATTGTCTTGGAAACGAAGAAAGGCTTCATCTGGACCTTCAACCCGAGCAAAAAGTTGGAGAAAGCAGAAGAAGAGGGTTTGCAGAAATAAACTGGTCAGAAGTTGCGAGGCAGGCTTTTGCAAAAGGTAAGCGACATGGAATTCCTGAAAGGGTTCGCCGGGAAGAGCGCGCTTACCGAAGACGATGCGCTGAAGCTCGGCCGCAAGGTTAGCGCCGCCTTGGGCAAACGTTACCGCAAGACCGGCAAATAAACTGGCTAATTGTTGCGTCTTGCCGTATAGAGCAATACTTTTACTTTTCCTGTTTCAGCCTTTCAACCAAAGTGTTCCAATCCGATTCATTTTCGCTGTGCCACGCAATGTTAAGACCAAGGTAAGGGGTTAGTTTTCTAGGCAAAAAATGTCAAATTTACCTCGTAAAAAGGCAAAAAATAGAGCAATGCACAAAAAAGTACATTTCCCTCTGAAAATGCCTACAAAACTAACCGGATACAGACCAAGATAATACCCGCGCTTCTCGGCAGGAACCCGAACTTTCAGTTGTATGATGCCCTTGTCGTGGAACGCCTTGATTTGGTGCCCTCCTTTTTCCAAACGCTCCGCGTGTTCTTCAAAAAGCGCCCTGACACGTCCTTCTTCCACGCCTCTCTTGAGTTTTGCGCGGAAAATGAATTCCCTGAGGAGTCCATGCGTGTGCCCGTAGTTTCCGAAAAACATGTTTGTTGGTTTTTCCAGTTCTTTCCTTGCTTTGCCGCCTATGTCCGCGCCCCACGGAAGCCGCTCCACCATCCCTGCCAGTTCGTTCAGAAACAAGTGCATTTCAGTTTCATCCGGCCTTCTTCCACTCCGTTAAAACTTTCCTCGCGTTTCAAGCCTTTTATTGAGAATCAACAAACGTTTTGAGTGCGGACAATTTATCCCTCAAAACGGTCTCCGTCCACCGTTTCATGTCCAACTCGTGCGATGTCCACCGAACGCCGTTCCGATAAACCGTTGCTTCGTAAATAGGTCCCTTATCCCTTACCGCTTTCGGGATACAACTGTCGCAAGTGCACTTTGACTCTTTTTCCAAAGTCGATTCTGTAAAGGGTCCCGTGTCCCGGTCGAGGGCTTTCCCCGGAGTTGACTTCACCCAATCCACTAAGAAACCGATGAAATTGCTCGTATTCCATTTTTACGCCTCCAGAAATTCTTCCAGCCACTTCTTCGGGTCCTTCGCCTTGACGAAAGCAGACGCGAGCAATACTCCTTCCGCTCCCAACTCTAAACTCTTCCTAAAGTCCTCGCGAGTTGAGACCCCCGCGCCCACCAGCGCCTTTACGTTGCGGTTGGCTTTCTTTATCGCTTTCACCCCTTCCTTCACTATTTCGGGTTTGGCCTTCGACACCGACACCCCTGAACCTATAAGCTCCGGCGGCTCTATCGCAACAGCCCACGGCGCGAATGACGCGAGAATTTTCGCTTCCTCTATTGTGTCGGCGCAAGCGATAATCTTGAACTCCTTGGCGTTCTCTATTGTTTCCCTGATTCGGTTGTGCGGAATCTTTTTCTCGGAATGGTTGAGCAGCGAGCCCTCAAAGCCGAGCCGCTTCATTGCGCTCCAAGGAACCGAGCCTGTAAACGCGCCGAAACCGTTCGGGTCAACGTGCTGGGCGAAAAGCCTCACTTCCTTCCCTTCAGCTGCAAAAGCAGGCGAATCCGGAAGCGACGGGCACACTATTAACTCGTGCTCGGTCTCCTGTTCGGCTACCGCCTCCAGAAGCTTCGTTTTCTGGAAGCTCTCCTCGTATGTTTTCAGGTTCAATGCGACTATGGCCATAATTCAAATCACTTCCACTTTTCTTTCAAAAACCACTTTGAAACTTTTCTTTTCCTTTTTTCTCGTTTTCCGCATTTTCCATTTTTTCCGAAGGAAGGGGGATGCTTCCCAGGGTATCCGTAGATTCCGCGAGGAATCGAGGAGACAACAAGCGCAAGCTTGCTGTAGCGGGGGAAACCACGTTTCCCCCAAGACGCTTTTCTTCATTTTCCTTTTATTTCCTTCAACACGTCTTCCGCCTTGACGCCCAAACCGTTCCTGTTGAAGAACTGAGCTATGTTCCTCGCGTCCCGCTCAAGGAACTCTTCCGCCCGCGGGTGCTCCAGCAAAACCGCCTGCGCCCAGTCTATCAGGTACGCTTTCTTGTAGTGCATGATGTTGAAGGAACTCAAGTCCGCGTGCACCAGCCTAGCTGCATAAGTTTTTCTGGCGTTCTCCAGCACGTCCTTGTAGATGGCTTTCGGGTCGTCAACCACTATTTCCTCCAGCAAGGGAAATGGCACGCCCCCTTCGCCAAGGAATTCCATTACGACCACGTTTTCCCTCTGCGTTATTGGTTCAGGCACGCGCACTCTCGCCTCGCTTGCTTTTTTCAGGTTGGCGTTCTCCTTTCTCGCCCACAACTTCACGAGTTCCCGGTGGGTGTTCTTCAGATGGAAGCGCGGGTCGCCCTCTATGTACTGCGCGAAGTTGTGGAAAGCGGAAGTCTCGTACTTGAATATCTTGACTGCCACGTGGCCTTTGCCGGACGTAGCGCGGAAAACGATGCTCTCCTTGCCTGAAGCAACCGGGTAATCAACAGAATCAAAGGTGCCGTTGTTCAGGAAGTGCACCAAGACGCTGACAGTAGAGTCGTCGAACACCTTGTGCGCTATCTTGGGGTGCTCCTTGAAGGGCTTGTCCTCGCGCGCAGGCATCTTCTTCTTCCCGAGTCGGCGTGCCATGAGTTAAGAACGCAGCCAAAGGATTAAAACCCGGCGGGTCGCGTCCTATAAAAAACGGCCGGCATATATATAGAAAAAAACATCAACAAGCCTATGCATCGTTTCATGTTGGCTTTGGTTTTTGTGGCCGTAGCCTTTTCTCCGCTTACGCATGCATTGCAGCCAGAAGGCGCCGGCTTGAATGTAGCCCAATTGGTAGTTAATAGCGAATAACGAAAATATCTGTACTTTTTAAGGCTCCTTTTACGAGGCAGCCAAAGTACGATTATTTTTGCAATCAGCTATAAGGATATCGCCGAGGCAAACCGAAAATACGAGGTGGCCCTGAATTCGCTGCCGGTTGTCATGGTTACTGACCCGGCTTGCGTCAGCGACCTTGCTTCGCCGAAAAGCAAACTGCGAGAGGTTCTGAAAAAACAGCAAACCGACCCTTTGGTCGCCAAGGCGCTCGACAACTTTTTTGACGAGGTTTCCCGCGCGGACTATTTTCTCATCCCGCCGAAAGAGGAAGAAGGTTCTTACGTGATGCCTGCGCTGCAACGCAATTTAGCGAAAGCCATTGAGGAAATCCAGGAGGAAGCCCGTGTAAAGCGTACGGTTTCGGAAGAGTCCATATACGGGCCCGGTGTGCAGTCCGCTTTCCCGACAGGTTACGTTCCTGGGTCAAACCATGTCGTAAGCCCGCCGCCTGGCGGTTGGCCTGTCTTCATAAAGTGGGTGCCGGGCGAACAGGCCCAGTTTCGGGTAGCCGACACCGGCATCCCGCTCGGCAAAGGCGTGTCGTTGAACATCCGAGACCTGTTGCGCGGCGCGATGTCGCTTGACGTTTCCATGCCAACTGGCGGCGCCAGCGACCGGGGTTCCGTCAGCGCCAGGTTGTCTTTCGGCAAAAACCCGGAGGGAAAACTGGCAGTCCAGCGCTTCACTCTCGGCTATAACTTCCGGGGCCAGTACCGGACGTCTTCCGGGTTGTCGCGCGCGAGCCTCGAGTTGGCGCGCAACAGCGAAGGAAAAATCCATTTTTCAGGCCTCAGCGTTGCTTTCGACATGCAAGGCGAACGGGAGGCATCGGTTGACTACCAGAACAGTCCGGATGGCTGGTCCAAGTTGCTCACGCTCTCGTACGGGGACAACGGCCCGGTCATCCCTTCAGGAGCCAAAGCAGGCAGCAAGCTTACTCGGGCGTCGGCAGTATTCGACATGAAAAAAGGAGGTTTGGCTTCGCTCACCATGTTTTTCGTAGAAGAGGAACAGGCAAGCAAGAGCAGCTGGGAAGAAAGGGCCGGCCCGGGAGGTTTTTCTTCAACGCAGACCGATGTTTCCAAGAGCGGTAAAGGAAATTTCGTGATCCACTACGGTTCGAAGGACAGCATCAGCGGGCTTTTGGGGTTGGAAGGCGGTTCGCGGAGCGGAGGCAGGCTGCCCTCGTACGGTGGCGGCCGAGGCTGGCAGCAATACAACGGAAACATTCCCGTTATTCCTCCGTTGCAATCGCAGCAAGGGTATTTGTTCAGCTCGGATGCGACTCCGGATGATTTTATACGGGAATTGGCTTATCATTCGCTGCCGAAGCCAACTGATACGGTTATAGCCCGTATCATGAAGCTCAAGGAATTTGAGTCGCAAAATCTGGTAATTAACGGAAAACCCTACCGCGTTGACAGGGTCGAAAATAACAAGCTAAACATGTACCAGCAAGGTGATGAGCCGCAGCCAGGCCTTCAGGAAGAAAAATACGTCTGGTTCGCTTACTCGAAGGCAGGCGAAGAATACGGCTCCACTCAGACGGAAGAAGTAACGATAGGCGGAGGCGCTGCCGGGCCTTTCGGGCCTTTCTTCAGCGAGGTGTCGGTTTTCAGCGAACAGTACTCTTCGTCAGCCAAACAAACTTACCTCTTAGGCTTCAACCCGAGCAAGCCGTCGCAAATGGTTTTCTTTGCAGGCATGGATTCCCGGGGCAAAGGAGGCGAGCAGGTCGGGGCGCTGCTGGAGTTTAAAACGGGAAAGCCCGGGCTTGGGCTCGAGCGTTTTTATCTCGCTTACTCGCTTCCAGACGTGCAGAGCGTGCGGACAGTAACGCAGGAGGAAGGAAATACCGTGCGTCAGCAAGCAGGTGAACGGCCCGCCCTGTCGAAAATCTCGCTCGAACTGGCGCCAAGGGCAAGTTCTTCCGGCGGCAAGCAGGTGTTCGATTACCGGCTTTCCTTCTTCCCGGTTCTGAAGACAAAGGAGGCCCTGGCCACGCTTCCCGTAGTATTCGTTACGCGAGAGGGCAAACGTGGTCTTGTTTTCGATTCACAGCCGACCGCTGCTGCTTTAGCAGAACTGGTGTTCAACGATCCGAAAGCACTTCAGGCGCTTCAACAAAAGTACGGTAACGAAGTGGACGTGTTCGCGCTCAGGAGCGTTGTCGAAAACGTTTTGGCGTCCGCGTTTGACCCTAATGTCCGGTTGGATCCGCAAATGGTGGCGCAAGTCGCTAAAGTCCCGGAAGCGCAGGCTGCCTTCATGCTCGCCCAGGCGCAAGAAGAAAAAAAGGACTTGGCCGTCCTTGACCTGCGAAAACTGCAGGCTCCGGATAGCAAACACAGCCTTGCGGACACATGCAAGATCAGCGATGAGGAAAACAAGGCAGACTGCGTTTTTCCTGTTGGTTACAGGTCTGAAGACAACAAGCAACTCCAAGAACGCCTTTCCTTGATTTATGCCTTGATGGACATCCAGTTGCAGGCTGGAAAAGAGGCGGCCTTGGTTTCCATCACCACTTCCGCCAACGATATTTCTTCCAGCAACGTTGTTCCAAGCGGCGAAAAACTGGCCGAAGCGACGTTCAAGACGAGCTTGTGCAGCCGGAATTACGGCAACCTCGCGTTCGATTTGAAGAAGCAGGCCTCGCCTTCCGCGTTCAAGGCCGGAAAAAAAGACTCCGGAAGCCTGTTCGGCCTGAAGGAATTGAAGGAGAAACCGTGGTACTCATGAGGTTCCTGCTTGTTGCGCTGTTCGTTCTGGCGCTCGTTTCGGTTGTTTTCCTTTCCATGCAAACCGCACAGGGCGAGGAAACCCAGTTTCGGGTTTTGAAGTCGAAGATTCCGGAACCGGCTGGGTTGTCGCAACCTTTGCAATCCGGCGAGCTGCAGGAAAACGTTTCAGTTTCCGGCGAACGGGCAAAACTCCTTGTTGGCGCGCAGAAGAAAATCAACGAGGCGAAATCCCTTTTCTCGGAAATGAAGCGGGTATCCCCTGCGGGCGGATTCGATTGTTCCAACGCGGAGACTTACGGAATATTGCTGGACCGGACGGAAGTGATAAGGGAAAAAATAACTTCGGCTGTTTCATCGTTTGAAAAAGCAGGCGACTCGCAAGACGCGGACTACTGGAAAAACTACCTGGAAGGTTTTGACGAAGGGGTTGAAAGAGCGAAGAAAGAGTTGTCCGCCTGTTAACCCTTGATTACTCCCTGCCTTTTCAGCTGGTCGGACTGGACCTTGGTGTACCTGTAAGCTATGTCCGCCTTTTCGTCGCCTTCTACGCTCCACGGGACTATGAGGACGTAATCGCCTTCGCGGACCCAGATGAAACGCCTGATTTTGCCGGGAACGCGGCACATCCTATCTTTTCCGTCCTCGCAGTGCACCATCATCCTCGCTCCGCCGTGCAGCTGCGTGACTATTCCCATGATTTCACCGGGCCTCGGCATCCTGGTTCTTATGGGACCTTCTGGTTGATGGTATGCGCTCATAATCTGATCGGTCTCCTTTGCTGGTTTGCACGGCTATTTTTTTCCGTAAACGGAAACGCGAAGCGTTTGGGTTTTACTTGATTCGCGCGTCTGTCTTTTTCCGTAAACGGAATTTTGGCAGAACGGCCAAAATTGGGTTTGCTCATAGCCTGATCGGTCTCCTCGCGCCGCAAGCTTCGCATATGAGCGTGTTTACGGGCTGGCCGTACTCCACGTGCGTGTCCGGCTTGCCGCACTCGTTGCATATGACGCTTTGGTCGACGTAGTTGGAAATCTTCTCGTTCAGGAGCTTCGGGTAAACCTTCGTCTGGAGGGTTAACCTTGCTCCTTCAATGCTTCCTGGGGTGGCGAGCTCCTTGAAAAGGTACTTCGCGAACTCTTCTGGTTTTCTACGGATGGTCCGGCAGATTTCATCGAAGTTCCTGATTATGGTCTTGGTGCCCTGGAAGAAAGTGTCGGCTATGGGTTTTTCGAACCGCTCGCCGCTCGATGTCTTCTTCGGCAGCTTCTCGTACAAGTTGTCCAATAATTGGTTATATTCCAAAAACTCCACCTTAGCTATAATTAATATAATAATTCGGATAATCCTTTATTAAACAGGTGGAAATCATGGTTTTGTTAGGAGCGCGGATAGATATACCGGCGAGCATGGCTAAGTCCAAACAAACCCTAAGATCCCTATGGGTTGAAGCGGAGCAACACATTTCAGACCGTGAACTTGCATGGCAGACGCAGCTAACAAAACGCGTTGACTTCGAAAAACTTACGAAGGGTCGCGATGAGACCGTGTCCGACGCTTTGCGCCTGCTTGTCAAGGGCATGCGCAACGGCTACCTCCAGAGCGTAAAAAAGTTTGCGAAAGTAAACGCCCCGAAACTGGTTGGCGAAGCGCAGAAGGCAAATGTTAACCAGATGAATAACGCCCTGACTGATTTGCGCTATGAGTTGGCAGATGAACGAAAAGTCAAACATGATGCGCTTATAGACCCTGAAACAGTAGCGGGCCTATGGCTTGCAGGCATCATAGGCCGCGACGTATTCAGGAAACCCGGGTTGCTTTTTGGTTTGACTGTCAAGAGTCGGAGCAGGCAGTTGGAACCGAAGCTGCCCCAACTTCATTAGCGCGAAACTCCGGCCAAAACTGTAAGCGGTCTTGTCAGCTTATGCCCAAAACTGTTTTTACTTCCAAACAAGCATAACCGGACGCGGGGAGCTGTTAAGGAGCGCAAAACTTAGAAACACCCTCGCGGCACAGGAATGTGTTTGTTCCGTATTCCGGCGTGTTCGCGCGTAGTGATTTCTGCCATTCCAAAATCTATTATGCGAACCCTCGGGCCTTTTTTGGTCAGTTCGACCATAAAATTCTCGTCGTGCGCGTGTCCGTGGCCGACCTTTATTTGAGTTAGCCGCTTCAAGGCTCTTTCCTGCAGTTTTCTTATCGCGCCCTCGTAATGGGGCTTCTCTTCTACGAATATGTCCAGCCGTTCCCCGCCAGAGTCTTCAGTGAATACGACCGCCGTTCCAGCGTTTCCTTCTCCGATTTTATGCATTCGGTATTCCCCATTCTTTCTTTTCATTATCTCTTCCGTAAGCAGTCCTTTTGTTTCGTGCGCTTTCTTCCATGCTTCAAAGGATTTTATCGGCATTTTCCTTGCGAGTATTCCTATCAATCTTCCACCGAGTGGTTCCAGGGTGTCTCCAGCGTTTTTAATGAACAGCCTTTTTTTGTCCCTTATTTTTGAGAGTTCCGGCAGCCTTCCGAAATTTTCCATTACGATTTTACTAATCAGGTACCTTCCGCCGCGGTTGTTAAGGTGTTCAATTGCTACTTTTGTCATTTCCTCAAGTTTCTCTGGTGTTTTAAGTTCGGCTATTACCTGTTTGAAAGGGCTTTTTTTCATTCCGTGGTCGATGAAGAACTCGAATTTCGCCCTTCTTGGGCGCATAGAATCCAGAAGTGCGTTAGTTGTCCTGCAGAGCACTTGTATTTGTTCGGGCGTCAGCTTGTTGCGTTTGATTTCCGTCAGGTATAGCCACTGAAGCATTCCTTGCATCGGGTCCTCAGGTTCAATCGGAATGCGTTCCAAGCTTTGTTTTATTTGCCTAGTTGTTTCTTCAAGTTCCTCTTGTTTCAAGCCGCGTCCAGTCAGTTGCGGTAAAATGTCCCGTTCGAAGTCTTTTCGCCATTTCTGGGACTATTTCGACAAGTTTTTCTGTTTGCTCCATGCTTCCGTATACCTACTCTTTCGTTTAATAGCTTGTGTTTTATGCGCCCAAAACCGCCTTCGCTCCGAGGAACAAGCCAAGTGCGAGCAACGCGCCGAACACAACAGGCGGCAGGCCCGGATAGTAGCCCTTCTTTTTCTCCATGAAAAACAGGAGAGACGCGAGCCCTGCTGTCGCGCCCAAAGCGGCAAACAGGGCAGGAGCAATACCGAAAGCCTGCGAAGCGGAAACGCATAACACTATGGGCACCACGAAGTCGCCGGTTCCCAATTCGACAACGTCCTTCTTGTGCCTGAACGCTACGGTGAAGTTGTTCTTCTGGTTGTCCAACGCTTTGGCAAGGGTAATCATGTGCTTGGTCATGAACACCGCGACGAAATCGTAGCTTGAAAGCAGCACCACGAACAACAGCACTGGAAGGAAATCAAGCGAGCTTCCCAAAAGCGCGCCGACTATCACCGACGCCGAAAGAATCAAAGCCTGCCGGGCCTTCGGGTAAACGTGCCTCAACGCCACCAACGCGAAAGCAATTCCAGCTGCGTAGATGCCGGGCAGGAACAGCGAGAGGAAAAGGTCGGAAGTTACGAATATCAGCACGGTCTCCATGGCTATGAACAAAAGTTTTCCCTTGTAGTACTTGAGCACCAAAAGCATCAGTACGGTGACTAAAAGTATTCCGCCGAAAAAATACAGCGCGTTGGAAGGGTCGGACGGGTTCTCCACTATGCCCAACTCGCGGGAAGCGAACAACCCGCCAACAGCCAGGCCGAGCACCTGCGCAAGAGCGAAAGAGCCGAGAAGCTGGGTTGCAACCAAACGAAGCGAAAACATGCGCTAATGTAATGCTTCCGCTTCTTTAAGAATTCAGCGGAACCGGAGTTTCATCCTCATGGAGTTTGCGCCGTTGACTCTGATCCACGACTCGTAATCAGTTCCTTTTTCCTGTTCTCTTGTCAACATCCTTTCCTTTTCCAGAGAGTCAAGGATGCGGTTGCTCGCCTCCATCCAGCCGGCGACCCTCGCGGCAACATGCCGGTTTCTTTCTCTTCCTTTTTTCCCGCTTATTTCGTTCCGCAACCTTTCGAGCACTGCCAGTTCCCTTTCGTTTTTATTTTTGTCTCCCTTTTCTTCAAGGTAATGGTTCTCTATATTGCGCAGTGAATTGAACAACAGCCCGCCATGGACAGTTTGCCCGCCTTTTTCTTCCAAAAGGTCGGCGTTTTCTTCCAAAATCTTTTTGCGTCCAAGAGTTTCCTTTTCTTTTTCAAGAGTGTCAGCGTATCTCTCGAAAACGCTTTTCTCCTTTGTTCCAATAAGATGCCTGAGAATGAGCGATTCATCGTCTATTGCGGTCGGGGAAAGAGCGAGCCGGTGCAGTATCAGCTTGAAAACTTCGCCCAAGCGGAGGGGCCAACTGTAAGTCTCGCGTTCCCTTCGCGCTTCTATCAGTCTTTCTGCGACGTGCTTCCTTGCCTGCTCGAATAGGTTGTCCATCGTGAAGAGTAGTTTTGCTCTTGTTTTAATTCTTTCTACATTTCGCGTCTCGACGACTTTATGTGCCCGGTCGCCCCAAGGGGGTTCCACCCCCTAGGCGCGTGAGAATTCGGTTTATCTTTCTTCTGGTAGTGGTATAGTAATTTTTCTGAACGCGGCATAACTTGCCGCTTCCTTTGTCACCTTTGTTATAACTGCGTTTACGATGGTTTCTGCATCGCGTTCGCCAGCGTTAAGCAATTGAAGTGCTTCAAGTCTAGCGATCTGTTCGGCGTCCTCGCGTCCCAATGCGCTTTTGTTGAAGTTTGCGCCGATGCGCTTTATTATTGGTTCGAGACGCGCTATCGCGTCATCAATGGGCGTACCTTCCAAATAAGGCAGTTTCATTTCTCGTAATTGAATAGTTCTCGCCCTGTTCGTTTCTTCGCTAAGTCGTTTGTCGTAGGCTTTTTTGGCTTCTTGGATTGTCGAGTATTTT
>JACROM010000018.1 GCA_016214445.1 Microcaldota archaeon | reverse complement strand
TCGGCGGTGGGTTTTGTTTTTGAAACCAAAACGAGCGAGGGCCTGCAGGTATTTACCGCGGAGGAGTTTCCATTCATAAACGCGCTGCTCGGCGTACCGAATGGACTTTTCGGAAGCAAACCCATCATTCCAGAGGAGATTAGATTTAAGATCTCGACTAAACCATCGCCAACCCTCGACTATTTCGAAGTGTTTCCGCCTGAAAATGGCGGCGGCAACCTTTTGCTTGACTCATGGGTAGCCCCCAACAAAGGCGTTAGGATGCAGCTGTTTCAGAAAAATTATGAAAGGTATAGCGCGCCGTTTGTCGTAATGTACGCGCACCAGAAAGGGACGTTAATAAGGGCGGCAAGGTTGTATCCCACTGCCAAAAGTAAATTCAAGCACGAGTTTGTTGTTACGGGCAAGTACGCCAGTTCCATATCCAGTTCTGTTTTGCAGCAGTTAAATGAAGTGACGCCTTTTTTTGCCCGCTTGAGTTTCAAGTGTCATTCTAAAAGCGGCCCGGCAAGAAGCATCTTCAGCCTGCCGCCCAAAGTTACCGAGAAAGAAAAGCAGGATTTGCGCGCATTGTACGCGCGCCTCAAGCGCGAGGGCAAACCGGTCCAGGAAACACCCGCCGATATAGATATTGATGTGGAGCTGATGCAGTATTACGACGGCCACCTGGCTGGCGCGTACGTGTTAAAAGAAACAGCTTTGGGCTCTGGCGAGCGGGAAAAACTAACAACGCGCCTGCCAAAGGAGGAAAAGGAAAAAACCATAATAAAAAAATTCGTGATAAGACAGACTGCGCCGCTGGTAGAACTCGGGAGCGCGGAATATGATTGCGTTTTCATCAACAAAAACGCGAAAAACGAAAAGGGGAAGGTGGCAATGGAACTTTTGCTGCCGCAAGCGGTTTCTGGGCGGAAGTCAACGGCCCGTGTTGCGTAAAGACCGCCGGAAGTTTCCCATTTCAGAGGGGAGCCGGAACCCGCAAGGCTACACAAGCTTTATAAACAATTCTTCGTTTTTACTAATAGAAATAACCCACAACGAGAGAGGCGGTACTTAGGGAATAGTACCGTAGAATTTGTATGACGAGGCCAGTAATGAGGGGAAAACCAGGCTTACTGTTCAGCATGCTTGTTTTGATTGCCGCCGTTGTTAACGCGACAAACCCTCCGACCTGGAGCTGCACATACCTCTCCGGTTATGACGCCGGTCGCGTTGCTGATTACAGCGGCGAATCATCTTTTACGGATACTGTCGAATTGACCGTTGCACCTCGCGAGGGCGGAGGTTGGATACAATCCTATGGCTACTGGAACGGCCAGGGGGAGTGGGTTCCCGCTACGACAAGCACGTATACCCGGACCTGGACGCTCTCTTCCTCTACTTTGACGTATGGCCAGACCGGTTGGACCAAGAGCCTTGGCACTGCGGCTTCAGGTTCGGCCGTATATGACGGGGCAACTCCGCGGCCGTACGCAACTGGTGCTTCAATCGCATATGGTTACACCGGGTCGGTCGGGGCGAATTTTTATAATTTTGCTAATTCTCCATTAACTTGGAATTGGGGTTCAACGGTTACCTGTAACAACCCGCCTACCGCGCAGTGTATCGACGGCCCGATGGCACTCACGACTGCTGGAACTTACAAGTTGTGCCAAGCGTTCACCCTTGATGATACGACTGTTCGCTATAATCTTGGCGGGGCAAATTATGATGTTCGCGGCTTTATGCTGTCTGATAATGTCAACCTGAATTGCCAGAATAACGCGCTTGTTTATGGTCCTGGCGCCGGAGGCCATACGTCTTCCTATCGGGGCATTATTTCCGGGCGTAACAGCGTTATTAGCAACTGCGAGGTCTCGGGATGGGATATCGGCATAGCAGCTAACCAAAAAACAGGCGTAACTATTTCCGGGTCGAACCTGCACCATAACGCATACGGTCTTTCTGCAGCTAATAGTGCGAATAATATAAACATCGCTTCAACTACCGTCGCCAGCAATACTGTCGGCGTATCTTTGAGCAACATAGCCACATTTCAAATAACTGGCTCTACCTTTACTTCAAACACATGGTATGGCTTGGGCTTGAGTGCGACATCCAGCGGCCTGGTTGACAGTTCGGCCTTTACAGGCAATACCGGCTTCGGCGCAATATACCTTACTGGCGCCAATAGCGGCGGCACCATTCAGGGCTCTACTTTTTCCAGTGGTAATACTTATGGCATTTACGCGAGGCCAACTGCCAGCGAAACCGTTCTTACGGGTGGCGTTATCCAAAACAACGATTTTACCGGCAATCAGCGCGCGATTTACCTGTCCAACACCAACAATGTCGACCTAACTGACAACGAGATATCGCTGAATCAGGCCGGGATGGCTTCAGTAACCCTGACCAACGCCCAAGGGTCAGACGTATTGAACAACAAGTTCGACAGCCAGACGAATTTTGATGTCGCAAAACTGGCTGAAAACCCCGCGGTCGCATGGGATACGGGAACTGCCGTTGCCAGCACGAACATAATCGGCGGCCCAAACAAGGGCGGCAACTATTACGGCGACAGCCAAGGTTCAGGCCCTTCCGATACGTGTTTTCCCACTGCTGACGGTTTTTGTTTCACACCAGTTGCGATTGCAACCGGCCAGACTGACGATCTGCCGCTGGCAACGTTGTACGCGGGTTATTACGGCGGATCGGTCTGGCATGGAGTAACGCTTAACTCTCCTGCGAACGGCGCAACCGCAAATTCTGGAACTACACAATTCGCGTATACGCCTTATTCGACATCACTGTTCATCAGCGCAACTCTATACGGAAACTTTTCGGGCCAATGGGCAGCCAAAACCGCTAACGCCAGCCAAATATCAAACGGAACGCAAAATTCTTTCAGTACAAGCATTTCTGCAGGATACTACGTCTGGAACGTTTACGTCTGTGATTTGGCAAGCTGTTTCTTTGCGAACAGCAATTATACCTTGTCAGTTAGCGGACCTGAAGCGACACCAACCCCAACACCCACACCTACGCCGGAACCTATGGCCTTGAGCGTCACACTAAACAGCCCAAGCGACAGCGCCACCTCCACCGCAGGCGCCACAACATTCACCTACACGCCACAAACAGGACGCACCCTCATGAACGCCACGCTATACGGAAACTTTTCCGGGTCGTGGATTAGCAACGCGACAAACACGACCGCGCTAAACAACGGCACAACAAACACGCTTAGCACTACGCCCGGAGAAGGATACTACGCGTGGAACGTCTATGCTTGCGACACCAACGGATGCGCCTTCGCGCCAACCAACTACTCTTTGACCGTAAACGCGGCACCAGCCCCGCTCGCAGTAATCCTCAGCAGCTTCAGCTCCCTTATCACCACTGGCCTCATCGCGTTCAGCTACCTTCCGTCAAGCGGCCTCAGCCTAATCAGCGCTACGCTATACGGAAACTTCGCTGGCACATGGGCGGCAGGCAACGCAAACGCCACGACCCTGGTCAACAACACTATAAACCTTATAAGTGCAGCAATAAACCCGGGCTACTACATCTGGAACGTATATGCCTGTGACACGGGCAGCTGCACATTCGCAACAACAAACGAAACAATAACCGCGGTACAAGCTTTAACAGTAACACTGAACACGCCTGCAGACGCGGCAACAAACACCGCAGGCTCCACAACATTCACCTACACGCCACAAACAGGACGCACACTAACAAACGCGACACTCTACACCAACGCAACCGGAACATGGACTTCAACAACAACCAACGCCTCCACGCTAAACAACGGTACAACAAACACACTCTCCACCACACTAAACCCGGGCTACTACGCCTGGAACGTATACGCCTGTGACACTGGCAGCTGCACATTCGCAACAACAAACAACACACTAACCAAAACACAACAACTAACAGTAACACTAAACAGCCCAAGCGACAGCGCCACCTCCACCGCAGGCTCCACAACATTCACCTACACGCCATCCAGCGGCCGCCAACTAGTAAACGCCACCCTGCACGGCGACTTCACCGGCTGCACCGGAGGCGTATGCGCAACAAACGCATCCACGCTAAACAACGGCACAACAAACACATTCAGCTTCAACACCAACGAAGGCGCACACCTGTGGAGCGTACAGGCATGCGACACCAACACCTGTACAACAACAGCAAACCGCGCGTTAACCGTAACCGCAACCCCGACACCCACACCAACCCCAACGCCTACCCCAACACCCACACCGATGCCGCTCACAGTGGCACTGAGTTCACCCTCGGACGGCGGCTATGCAGCAGCAGGAAGCGCCCAGTTTAGGTACACCCCGTCGAGCGGCAGGAACCTGGTCAGCGCGAGGCTATGGAGCAACATCAGCGGGGTCTGGAGCGGCGGCCCAAGCAGCGCAAGCATAACAAACGGCAGCGTAAACAGTTTAAGCTACACCGCCGAAGCAGGCTACTATATCTGGAACGTCAACGTCTGCGACGCGAACGGCTGCAAGTTTGCGCCAGGCAACTTTTCTGCCACAATGATCGCCGCCCCAAGCACAACAGATGACTGGGCGGACATGGGAGTCTGGATGAACTCAACGCAGAGTATTCGTTTGAGCCAGAATTGCGGCATCACCGGCTGCCAGAGCACAAGGTATTGCGTTAGTACGGGCGAATGCGACCCGACCTCCAGCGGCAGCGAATACTCTGAAGGGATAAGCATTCCCGCAGCCAGTCGGAGCATCTATCGCGTGCGTTACTCTTCGCAGAGTAATCTTGGAGTGTACCAGACTGCAGTCGAACGCACCGTAAGGGTCGACCCGAGCGCCCGCACACACACGGGCCTACAAATCGGCACAAGCGCCACCACCACCATCAATGAATTGAATAGCGTAGGCGTCAGGCTAAGCATCGCAGCCACCACGCAAACAAGCAGCGTCGCGTTGTCCATCCGCAAAGCAAGCACAATAACCGATATTAACGAAAGCATCCCGGGAACCCAAACCGGTTTGACACCCCTGAACGCCTATTACGACTTTCTCGCGCCCCGCCTGGAAGGCAAGATGAGCTCATCAACAGCTATTACGGTCACTTACGACACCGCCGCCGTTGCTGCTGCCGGTTTGAGCACGGACAGGTTGAGTTTGTATTACTACGACACAGCTTCTAGCTCATGGGTAAAGGTGTCCAGCACAGTCGATAAGGACGCCCACACTATTTCGGTTAACACGGACCACTTTTCCGAATGGGCTATTTTCGGCGACGGTCCGTCTGTTGTCTTGAACACGCCTTCAGACGGCGCCAGCGCCAGTGAAGGTAGCGTAAGCTTCGGCTATACGCCGACGAGCGGGGTCGCCTTTGCTAACGCCACGTTGTTTGGCAACTTTTCCGGCGTTTGGGCGTCGAACGTAACCAACGCCACTGCGATAACCAACAACACGTACAACTACCTGACTACGACGCTTGGTGTCGGCTACTACGTTTGGAACGTCAACGTCTGTGACGTGAACGGCTGCTCAGGCGCCGCCGCCAACTTTTCAGTTACAGTAACCGCCGGCAGCGGTTCCGGCGGAGTCACCCCGCAAGGCGCAACAAGAACAAGCAGGATAACCGAAACCGCAGTCGGACACGACGGACACGACACCGACGCGATAGAAAGCGGATACGTCTACAATGCCAACTTGAACGCAAGCTCGCAGACGGGCTTGTGGACAGGTTACTTGGGTAACGTGACCGGTCAGATCCAGTTGCGCGGCTCGAGCAACAAGTCGATGTTCGACTGGAGCGTTGGCGCTGTACGCAACCAGACCGCGAGAGGCTTCTTCTCGATGATCTTCGCCTACAACGGCTCAACAACCCCGGTGTGGAGCGCAACCCTCGCCCAACTAACCGGCGGAAACCTCGACACGCAGTTCGGCCTCGAGACGACTTTGAGCGACTCTGGAACGAACACGTTCAGCAAGACCAGCACGACCGTCAAGATAGGCAACCAGTCCTACTCCGGCGCATCAAGCTCGGCCGCAGTCACAGCCGCATACCGTGACGTCTACAGCACTGCCCCGATAAGGGAGCTTGGAGCCGCAGTTACCATCTACGAAACGCAGGCATACGATGACGGAACAGCAAACTTGCTCTTCGCCAGCATAATGCAACCGATCCAAACCAACCTGTTCGCATACAACAACGCATCCCAGGTAAACTACCAGATGCTGCTATTCTCGAACAACAAGGGCACAACTACCGGGCAAACGTACGAATTCTACTTGCAACTACAGTAGAACGCCAACAGACGGTTCGGGTCGTCACACCGCCAACAACAATAACGCCAAGAGCGCAAGCGCCAACGCGAAGAGCTCCTTTGCTGAAAACTTGTCTTGGAGGAAAACGAACGAGAGCATGGCAACCAGAACAGTGGACAGGCTGAGAACAGCGGTGACAACAGCTACCTTGCCTTTCTGCAGGGCGAGCGAGATGAAAGCCACCGCAAGAGCGGACAACAGTACAACCGCTGCAACGTAGTAGAGCCAGTTCATGGAGGGCTTGAGCACAATGAAAGCGTAGGCGAAAGCAGCCAAAAAGCCTAACGCTATTATTGCTACAAACGGAAGGAGCGCTTTGAAGTCAAAGGCGTTCTCTTTCGCCCAGAGCTTGAAGAATAGGTTGGATGCTCCGAGCAGGACCATCGCCGCCAACGCATACCAGAACCATTGTGCCATATGTCCTATAACCATCCCTTCTTGTGCAGGAATAATGCAACGCCTATTATGAGAAGAAGGTTCACCGCGATTACGGTCGGGTAGGCAAGCGGGTGGGAAAGCTCTGGCATGTAGGCAAAGTTCATGCCGAAGTGACTGGTTATGAGCGTAGGAATCATGAACAGCAACGTTAGCGCTGTAAGCTTCTTCATTATCTGCGCCAACTCCTCCATGTGCTTGTTCAGGACGTAGGTGTTGCGCAGCTCTATCTCGCTTCTGATGTCCCTCAACTCCTGAAGGTGGTTCCTGCACCTGTCCTGCAGGTGCTTGGCCTTTGAAAGCAACAGGTTGTAGTCGTGAGCAACGTACTCGGTTCGGAACTCCTTAACCTTGCGGTCCTCGAGCGTATACAGGAGCCCCAGAAGGTCTTCGACCCTGTTGTTGAAGCTGCGCAGTTCCTTGGTGGTATCCTCTATCTTCGGCAAATCGTGTATGTCCTTGAACGAGTCGATTTGGGCGTTGATTTTGTCGAACCTGTTCGAGAACGCGCGCAAAACTTCCTTGAGGACAAGAAGAGTCAGCGCTGTGCTTTCGCCGAACTTCTTCTGAAGGGTGTACTTGAAGAGCCGGAAGTCGTGCTGGGTTATCTGCTTTTCAGAATAAAGCAGGTTTTTGTCGTACGATAACACGAGCAGGTTGTTGGGCGAATCCGAGTAGTCCTTGATGCTCACCATGGTGTAGTCCTTGTACTGTTCGCAGAATATGACGTCGAGAGTAAACAGGGCGCGAAGGTCCTCCTCTACGCCTGCCGCCCTGGCTTCCTGAAGGAATTCCTCGAAATTCGAATAGATTCCTATCACATGATATGCACCCTAGATGTCCTTACAGCAAAAGGAGGCTTTTGGGCAATTTAAAACCAGTTGGTCCAGGTAAAAAAACTAGAACAGGAACATTTTAGCGGAGGCAAGAACAGCCGCGGGCACGTTTGTCTGGACATCCTGGACGATTTTCCTGATGCGCTCATATTCTTTTTCGCCGACAATTTCGAAATCGCAAGAAGCGCATTTGCTGACTTCCACGTTTTCAATCAGTATTTTGCCGTCCGCATAAAGCCGGTTCACCCTAGCCATAGACATCTTTCCTTCACATTCAGGACAGTTCATGCGTCTTTCCCCTTCAATTCAATGAATTTCTTGATGAGCCATTCGGAAGCCGGAAAGCCCGTTATGATGAGCGTTCCATCTTCGTACGGCAGTACTACTATAGTGAAAAAGTTTCCTTTTGAATCTTTGCTTACACGTATAGTGGACGACACAAATTTTTATACAATAGGTGTCGCCCACCATATAGTAAGTGACGCCTATTCCGTCTAAAATATCGTGTCACTTACTATAGCTGTTTTCGCGGGTTTCGAAGATGCGGCAAAAGAACGCCTTTCTTAAGCATTCTCCGAATTTCTTCAACGGGAATATTCCTTTCAACGAACTTCCCTTCAGCATGCTTTGTAAAGTATATCTTCTCTAATTTCAGTAGTTGGTCTTCGTGCTTGACGCCTGTAACGTGTTGAATCAAGGCAACCCGTCGTGCTGAACAATTCAACTCCAACCAATCATGCGGATTTGCTTGCCTCTCGCACCCGAACGCGAGTCTGCCGCGTTCAACGCGA
>JACROM010000108.1 GCA_016214445.1 Microcaldota archaeon | reverse complement strand
TTCCTGTTCCAGGATGTCCCGAACCCATTTTTCCATAAGCCCTATAGGGATTATAAATATATAAAGGTTTCGGTCGTGTTTGTAGAGGCAGAATTACGAAAAAGACGGATTATTCCCTAAAACACTGCGGAGTTACGGTTTCAAAAAGAAAATGCGGCCTACCGAAAAGAAAACGGCCTTGTGCGCGAATCAGATTACTCATAACGAATCGTCGCCGGAGGTTTTTGCGAAATGTCGTAGAAAACCCTGTTCACGCCGGGAACCTCTCCCAGGATGCGGGAGGCGACCTTCTGCAGGAGGTCGTGCGGCAAACGGACCCAGTCGGCAGTCATCACGTCCTTGCTCTCGACTGCGCGGAGGACAACCGGAAACTCGTAGGAGCGCTCGTCGCCTTTCACTCCGACTGTCCGGCACGGCAAGACAGCGGCAAAAGCCTCGAACATCTTGCCGTACCATTTCGCTTTTTTGAGTTCTTCGATGAAAATGTAATCCGCCTCGCGGACAATCCGCAGCTTGTCTGGAGTGACCTCACCGATGATGTTTATCGCCAGCCCGGGGCCGGGAAACGGGTGGCGGTTTATGAGCTCGCTTGGCAGACCCAATTTCTTTCCTAAAGCACGGACTTCGTCCTTGTACAGTTCCGCCAACGGCTCCAACAGCGCCCACTTCATTTTCTCCGGCAAAGTGAGGTTGTGGTGGCTTTTTATCTTGGAGGAAACCGAGCTCGTAGCAGCGGACTCCACCCGGTCGGAAAAAATGGTTCCCTGGGCGAGAAAACCAACGTTTGGAACTTCCTTGGCAGCGTCCTCGAACACCTCGATGAACATGTGGCCTATCCTCTTTCTCTTCAGTTCGGGTTCGTCGATTCCGGCGACGACGTCAAGAAAGCGTTTAGACGCGTCCACTGCCCTGAAGTTACGGAAGCCTTTGAAGCGTTGCTTGATTTCCTCTGTTTCGCCTTTCCGCATGAAGCCGGTGTCGACAAATATGGGGAAGAGTTTTTCGCCCAAGGCGTCCTTCAGCAAAAAAGCTGCTACAGTGGAGTCCACCCCGCCCGACACGCCCATGACCGCGTTCTTCGAGCCGACTTTCAGCTTGGCTTCCTCGCGCATCAACTCTGCGTCGAATGGGTCCTTCTGTTTTTTTTCCTCGCATATTTCAAACGCGAAATTCTCCAGAACGCGCTTGCCGTGGGGGGTGTGGTGCACTTCGGGATGGAACTGGAGACCGTAAATGTTGCCTTTGGCCATGGCTGCTATGCTTTCCCCGCTTTTGGCCAGGACTTCAAAGCCTTCCGGTGCCGTGACAACGGAGTCGCCGTGCGAGTACCAGACTTTTTCCTTTTCTTCAAGTCCTTCCAGCACGCCTTCGCGTTTCAGGACAGTTACGGTCTTCTCGCCGTACTCCTTCGCTCCCTCGATTCTCTCAACTTTTCCGCCGAAGTGCTTGCCTATGAGCTGGTGGCCGTAGCACAAACCTAGTATAGGTTTGCCCGAGGAAAATATCTTCATGCCGGGAAAAGGCGAATTAGGTGCGTTGACGCTTGTAGGCCCGCCTGACAAAACTATTCCCTTTGCAGAGGAAAGCTTTTCCGGCTTTACGTCGTGCGGGACTATCTGGACGCCGACCTTCAGGTCCCTGAAGCGCCTGCCGATGAGGTGGGTGTATTGTCCTCCGAAATCCAATATAAAAATCATTCTTGATTCACCAATTCGCTTTGAACGCGTTGACGCAAAGGCAACCCGGAACGCCGGAACCGAACAACGCCATCATCTACTCTTCCCTCGAATAGTTGACCGCGTCCTCCATCTCAAGCAGCGAGTGCGGGTGGCTTTCCTTCAACCCGGTCTGCGTTATGCGGACGAAGAACGCCTTTTTCTTGAACTCTTCGATGTTTTTGGCTCCTACGTAAACCATCGCCTTCTTCAGTCCTCCCTCGAACTGCGTTATAACGTCGTCCACGCTTCCCTTGTACTTGATCAAGCCCGAAACTCCTTCCGGAACAAGTGATTTCTTGAACGCGTCGTACCTGTGCGCGTAATTTGCCTTGAGCGAATCAACAGAACCCATTCCGCGGTAGCGCTTGAACATCTTATCTTCGGACTTGACTATTTCGCCAGGTGCCTCGTCTGTTCCAGCCAACGCGTTTCCGAGCATCCCGCAATCCGCTCCTGCCGCGATTGCCTTGGCCAAATCTCCAGAATACTTTATTCCGCCGTCCGCAATCACCGGCACCTTGTATTTTGAAGCGTAATCAGCAACCTCGCTCACCGCAGTAAGTTGGGGGACGCCAATGCCGGTTATGACGCGGGTGGTGCAGTTGTGGACGGCAACGCGGTCGGCAACGTAACTTTCGTCCTCTTCGACCTCGAGGTTATATACCGTCGTTTTCTTGTAAAGAGTTCCAATATCCTCCACATTCAAATATACCGGCTCATTGATTTTCTCTTCAGAAAGTGAAACGAGCACGCTTTTAGCTGAAAGCTTTCCCGCAGGGAGCCAATGCAAACCTTGATTTTGAAAAACGGAAAAGGGATGGTTCGGCGTGGCAGAAACATAGCGGGCATTGCCTTCTGCTTTTACCTGTATCACCTCTCCTTCGTATTCCCGCTCGTAAACTTTGGTCACTTTTCTCGCCCTTCCCTTGTGCGTTATCACATAGTCTCCGGGCTTGACCTCTTGGATTGGTTTGACGGAGTAATCTCCCATTAAAACTAGCGCGCCCGCGCCTAAACATATACTGCCCGGCCCGACACCGACGCGCAAGCCGTCCGCTCCTGCGCTTATGAGGTCCTCCGCTGCTTTTGCGGAAACGATGTTTCCGCCTATAATCTCGGCCCCTTCTTTCTTGTACCGCTTGATTGCGTCTATCACGCTTTTCCTGTGGCCGTGAGCGGTGTCTATGACTATGAAGTCCACTTCCTCGTCCATCAACACTTTAACACGTTCGTCGTCGTGCGGTCCCGCTGCGGCGCCTACAAGAAGGTTTTCCTTTTTCACTGCTGCTACATGTTTCTTTTGGTCTTCCACGCTGCAGTTGTAGTGTATTACCCCTACTCCGCCGCGCAAAGCCATGGCCTTCGCCATCGACGCCTCGGTAACAGTATCCATGGGAGAAGACACTACGGGCACCTCGATGCGGATGTTCCTGGTTACGTTGGTCGAGACATCCACGTCGGCTATTGATACTTCCGAGTAAGCCGGCTGTATCAGCACATCGTCGAAAGTCACTGCTTTCTTTGTTTTGTAGAGTTTTTCCTCGAATTTCATATGTTTCACCCTATTTGGAAAAAACCCTCAAAGAAGGAGAAAAAGCGTTTTGCTTTCTTTTATATTTTGTTTTTGGGCTTAAAAAACCTTGGGAAACATAATGGTTAGCGCATGGAAACCCTCAAGGAAGACCTGTACAAGCTGCACGGCTGGGAGTTCAAAGGGCAGTTCAAAGACGGCAAAACGACGACGCTAGTATTCAACCGGCACCTGCCGAACCTCTTTATGGAATTACGCAGGGAAGCGGAGGTAAGACTAAGCAACTGCAGGGACGAAAAAAGCGCGAAGGCTAGGCAACGATGGGCTGCGAGGAGAAGCGTCTACGGCGATGCAATCGAAAAGTGGCAACGCGAGGACTTGTTCTCCGCAAACCAACCGGAAAAGGATACCTTTCTGGCAGGGCTCCATGCCGGGCAAGATAAGAAAAGCGGCATCGCTCCCACTGCCGAAAATGACGCAGAAAAACGCTCGCAGCCGATTGTCGGCGAAATGCAAATGGATTTGGCGGAGTTGACGACACCTCCGTTGATTGGGTTCGCGGAGCGCTTAGGCAGCAAAGCGCGTGAAAAAGGGATTCAATTTAACCCGTTCGATCTACGAACCGGCTTCAGGATTCACATCACCAAGGAGAACCATATCATTGCTGAAATGCGGGTAACCGCGCCGACAGTGCTGCTCAAAAAACATAGTGAAAGGTAAAAATGGAGCGCTGAGGAAGCACCTGAAAAATCATTACGGATAGTCGCATGTTGATACCTTCGAGGAATACGGGCTGAAGCCGAATACGTGCAGCGCAGCCAAGACCGGCCGCACCCGCATGGTGTTCGAACTTCCGATGAAAAAAGTCTACACGCTCATGAAAAAAAGGGTTAAAGAAAAAATACGGGAAACAAAAGCGGACGAACCTCTCTCCGAAGAACATAAGGCCTTTGCCCTCAACGTTTGGAAAGCACGGTTATCGCATTACGGAAACCAAAGTTCCCTGTTCACGGTCATAGGCGACGCAATACGCGGAAAGATCAGGGATATTGAAGAGCTGGAAGAAAAACTCAGGCAACGGAAGGTAAAACACACAATAGACGAAAGGACCGAATACGACGCGAGGGAAGCCATTGCTTCTGCACTACTGTCGCTCCTTGACAGAGTGAAGCGTTCGGGTGCAAACCTTGACGTTAAGGCACTCGAAACGGAGTTCGGCACAACTGTTTCCGAAAACATGGTCCCATACGTTGAACTCGTTGTTTCATTCCCGACCAAGTGGGCGGAATCGCTGAAGAAGGCGAAAACTGGCGGCACGGGGACGCGGCGGTTTCCGTGAGAAAGCCGGCTGCCGTGAGCTAAATCCAAGAGTCAAAACGCGGCGGGCAAAAACACAACTGCGCATAATAAACAAATTGTTTATTACCGGTGGTTTTGAAAAACACAACCTCAACTTGACGAACACCCGTCATCAGAACTGGGCCAGGCACAGCAAACGACCTCGCGGCAAAGCTGGAGAACTTACTCTGAAAGCGCACTAAGACTTCCTGCATTTTTCCCTTATTTTGGAGATGAATTCTTTCGCCCTGGATATGGCTCTCTTTGCTTCGGCTTCCCCAACGGAGTCCCCTTCGCCGTACACGACATCGTGCCTCCTTACGCGGTACCTGTTGAAAGACGTTACCAGGTCACATGTGTCAGCGGGCATCATCGCAGCGCAGAATTGCACTACCGCCAGATGGTGGGCTTCAGAAGCGGCACGGTAGCCTTTCCAAGCCATCAAGGCGCGGCCGGCAGAAAGCATCGCATTGTAAGCTATAGCAAGAGCCCAGTCCAACCGGCCGAGTTTATAGTTGTCTTCTGCAGCCGCAACGTCTTCCTCCGCCTTACACAACAACCCGGAAGCTGTTTTTTCGTCCGGCTCAATTTTCTTAACCAGGCTTTTTCCCAACAATTCCGACAAATTCATGCTCATCACCGCAAAGCCAAATCCTCTTTCCTCGAACGACGCTTTTAACGAACCCCCGGTTTTCAGCCAGCTTGTTTTTAAGGTCTTTTTCACTCCACGAAATATAGTTTATCTCGCGGCCGGTCTTTCGCTGAACTCCCAGAAACGCCCGCGACAACTCGTCATCGCCCGCAGTTCCTACAACCAAAACGTCCACGTCGCTCTTTTCAGCGTATTCGCCGCTTGCAAAGCTGCCATATATGAAGGCATACTCGACTCCCTCCAATGAGGAAAGCGCCACTGCAAGCTGTCTGAACACGCCATCGGTCTTGAGATAAAGCCCGGCCAACTCCTTCAGGAAAGGGCACCTCCGGTCAGGGTAAAAGAGAACCATGTTTCCCTTATCCTCCTTTTTCAAGATACCGAGGGACAGGAGCCTGTCCAGCTCGCGCTTTGCTTCCGGCGGGGAAACTCCTGCCCTCCTCGAAATCTCACGCAAATGGAGGCCTTCTCTGAACAGGACGGTACCCAGGATTTTTGTCCCGGCTTTTGAACGCAGCAACTTCTCCAACATGTTATATTAAAAGTAACGTTTGTTTACTTAAACTTAACGGTTGGGCTGGAACCAAACTAGACCTTGCGAACAACACCATTAGTGGCATCAACCTCCACCAAATCCCCATCCTTCAGCGTCTTTGTCGCATGCTTTGTTCCTATAACACAGGGAATGTTGAGCTCCCTCGAGACAATCGCCGCATGGCACGTGAGGCCGCCGGCGTCTGTTACTATTGCTCCCGCCCGCCTCATCGCAGCTACAAGCTCTGGGTTGGTCGCATAAGAAACTAGGATTTCGCCTTGCTTGAGCTTGTCCGCTTCCTCGGCCTTGTTGATTATCCTCACTATTCCGCTCGCTTTCCCAGGGCAGGCGCACGAGCCTTTCAGCACGTCCGACGCTTCATACAACGGGCGGCGCACCTTTGACGCGGCGTCAGCAGCCTTGGCGCCCGAAAGGACGCCTGCTTTTCCATCGACACACCACCAAAAGCCTTCCTTGAAACGTGCGTTTGCCTCCGTTATGTTCGGTTCCGCCTTGCCTTCCAGGATTGCGGCAAGCTCTCCGGAAGTGTGGAACCTCGCTTGGGTCGGGGACAAGCCGAAATCACGGGCAATATTCTTGTAGAACGAATTCAAGTAGTAAAACGACTGGACTTGCAGGTCCTTCCGCATCGCTTTCAGGTGCGCAAGCCTCCGGGCGGCGTAAAACAAAGCGTCATCCTCGACCAAACGGGCGGCCTTTTCGCGTGCGGAGTGAACCTTCGCCTGCCGTTTTTGAAGACCGGAAAGCTCCTTCCTGACAGCATCCGGGTTTTTCACGGCGTCCTTTAGCAGCTTGTAAAAATACGGCAAATCCCACTTGGCCGGGCCGACATACAAGAAGGAAAGCCACTCCCATGCTTTTTGGTGCTCAAGCACCGCTTCGGCAAGATTCGGAAAATCCTTCTCGAATAGTACCGGAAGTTCATCGACAGGCTGGGAAAGCATCGCCGAAAGCGCTTTCTTGTCCCGCATTACTTTTTCCGCCAGCTTCAAAAACTCAAGATGCTCTTTTCCAGGGAAAGTCTCCTCGTCAAGCGAAGTCAGGGCGATCAGAACATCAGCAGCAACTTTTTGATCCTGCACTTTCCTCCGAACCCGTTTCTCCAGCTCTTCCAAAAGCACGTTGTCCACCACATCGGAAGAATAGTCCAGCAGGTTCCCGAGGTAGCCGTAGCCCATGCTTTTGCCGCCCAATTCGCAATAGTTCTCAAACAATTTCGCAAGGGACGCGCCTGATGAGTTTTTGGAATCGTGGATTGTTTTTGCAACGTTTACAAGCGCTTCGGAAGCCGCCAAACCTTTTGAAAAAACGCCGTCCGTGAACTTTTTGTCCTCGAGCTTTTCAAGTATCGCCTCACCCCATTTGTCGCGGCCTGAATCCTGCACCAAAAACTCAACGGCATATTCCCGGTAGTGGAAAGCAAAGCCGTGCATGGGAACGCCAAGCAAACCAGTCAAAAGAATGGAAGCGTTGTTGTAGACGGCATCGCAGGGGCTGAGCGGGAAGCCTTGGATGTCCTCGACAATAAGCCACTTCGTCATTAGAATCTACTCGCCTGTTTCAGCCTCGAACATGCCGGTCTTAATATTCTTGCGCACGTTTTGCCACGGAAAGGCGCGGCCGTTCATGGTTATGTAAACGCCGTGCCGGAGGAATTGAACCGCCGCAAAAGCGGCGCCAAGGTTGAAAAGGGCATCGGAGTCCCTCTCTTCAGCCGGCACAGCCGCGCCTAGCAAGACTATCGTTTTTGGAAGCTTCGCCCTGCCCAAAAATTTGGCGGTATCCGTTAATGTCGACGTTCCATGCGTTATGATTATCTTGTCTTCCCCGCAGTCGCGGCATTTTTTAAGAATTGCCTCGCGGTCCTCTTCAGTAATGCTGCGGCCGTCCTTGAAGACTATTGTCTCAAAGGGGATTAGTCCGCTCAAACGGGCCCGGGTTAAAAGCGCCGGAACGCGAGAGGATTCGTACAGGGAGGGACTCCCGGGATCCGAACAATCGAACCCATCAATCGTTCCTCCGGTTATGAACAAACGCGTAGCCATGAACTCACTCATTCATCCTCGGCCGAGGGAGCTTGACGTAATAGACTTCCTGGTCGGATTTTATTACGAGCGGCTCGCCCTTCAAAAGCGACTGGAGGTCGAACTCGTAGGAGCCTTTCTCGAGGATGCGGAGGTTTTCAACTGCGTCCATGTCTACTATGACCGGCTTGTCCTTGCTCAGGAACGCTAAGTCCTCTTCCAGCTTGTCCAGCTCCTTCTGCTGCTGGGGAGTCTGTTTCGGCTGCTCGCCTTCGCGGATGAACAAAAACACTCTCGAACCGCAGGAACAGCCCTTCATGAGCTCCGGCGACTGGCTCGGGTACGCTTTCGAACAACGGACGCATTTGTGTGGCATGAAGAAACAGTTGGGCAAAAGAAGTTAAAATGGTTGCGTTACTTGCCAGCAAGAAGAGACAACTTATCCGGGTCGCGTTTGATTTGTTTAACTAAACTGGAAGGCCCGATTACAGTCAAGCCACCAGGCCTGCCGCCCAACAGCTTGACGATTTCAGCGCGGAAATCTGAGGGGCCTTCACCCAACGAGGCGATCTCGAGCCCGGGAAAAGTCTTGGAAACCTCGCCCATGGTCTTGGCTATCAAATCCTTTTCTTCCGCGCGGGTGAGCGAGCCCTCCAGCACAAGTATGCGGTTTTTGGTTTTCTTTATCTCCTTGAGGATGAAGCCTATCTTTTCTTTCGGGGTTTGGCCGGAGAGGACGTCGGACGAAACAAAATGTATCTCTATACCCATATGAGTTTCACTTCGCGTACTTCGCTATTGCCCGGTACAAGTCTTCGATGTTGGTTCCCTTCAACGCGGATATCTCGACAACAGTGTGCTGCGGGAAAGCGGATCGTATCTTGTCCGGCTTCGCGTTCTTCCGGTCTATCTTGTTCGCCACTATAACAACTGGAATCTTGCGCGCCTCGAGGTTGCCGAGGATGGTGATGTTGACCTGGGTGTAGGGGTCCTCGCAAGCGTCCATAACAAGCAAAGCAGCGTCGACGTGCTCGAGCCACTTGATGGCCTCTATTATGCCTTTCGTGGCTTCCTTCGCGCGCTTCTGCGCCTGCGCCAAAGGCAGGCCGCGCTTGACGAAGTCGCGGTAGTCCACCTTGGTCGCTATGCCGGGCATGTCCAACAGGTTGAATGTTATCGCGGTGCCGTCCACCTTGATGGTTACCTTCTCTTTTTTCTGCACTTCACGGGTCTCGTGCGGAATCTCGCTCACCGTACCCAGCTCCGCGCCTGTCCAGTCGAGGCAGATGCGGTTGGCGATTGTTGTTTTGCCAACATTGACGTTCCCGTACAGGCCGAGGCTGAACGCCTTCTTGCCGGAAAAAAGGCCCTTTATCAAATTCAGTAAAGCACGGAACGGCATGTGAGTTGCACTTTGTTACGCAAAACTAAGCGGAGAGGTTTTTTAACCCTTTCCGATGCAGCAGAGAGCGGTTTTAATATTAGTAAACCTTTCTCTTAGCGTATGGCATATATAGACTCCGTGATGCAGAAAGCGAAGGGCGACGTCAAACAAGAGACGAGCAAGAAAATAGACGAACTGAAGAAGAAGGTCCTGATAGATTCCTACGGGGAAGTGCAGATCTACAGGAAGCTCGACGAGCCGCTGCTGTTGTACGAGGTGCCCTCTCCTCGCTACAAGGGAGAGGAAAAGGGCCTGATAGACGCGCTAATGGAAATAGCTTTAAACGTCATAACAGTTGACGCGCGCGCGCTTACCGAGGAAGAGAAGCGCAAAAAATACTTCCAGAAGGTCATGGAGATAATAGACGAGGCTCCTGAACTCAAGGTGCCTGTCAACGCCAAGGAATTCTACGCCAAGGCGGTAGTAAGGGAAATGGTAGGCTATGGAATCATAGACCCGCTCACCCAGGACGACCAGCTCGAGGAAATCATGGTTATAGGAAAGGACAAGCCCGTCTACGTCTACCACCGGAAGCACGAGATGATGAAGACCAACCTCGTGTTCTACGACGACCAGGACATAAGGGACCTGGCGGACAGGATAGCGCGTTCAGTCAACAGGAGAATAGACATGCAAGTCCCGCTTTTGGACGCGAGGCTGCCGGACGGAACCCGCGTCAACGCCACCATACCCCCGATTTCAATAGACGGAACAACCATCACGCTGCGTAAATTCAAGAAGGACCCCCTGAGCGTAATAGACCTCGTCAACTTCGGCACGCTCAACACGGAGGTCGCGGCGTTCTTGTGGATGGTAACGGACGGCATGGGGGCTTACCCTGCCAACATACTCATAGCAGGCGGGACGGCGAGCGGAAAAACTACACTCCTCAACACCCTCTGCTCGTTCATACCGAACAACGAGCGCATAGTGTCCATAGAGGACACAGCTGAACTGAACATTCCGGTTTACCACTGGATACGGACCGAGGTACGGCCGCCGAGCATCGAGGGGACGGGCGAAGTGAGCATGAACGACCTGGTGAAGAACTCCATCCGCATGCGGCCTGACCGGATAATAGTGGGCGAAATCCGCGGAGCGGAGGGATACACCATGTTCGCCGCAATGAACACGGGCCACCGCGGAGTGATGGGGACGGTACACGCGAACTCCGCCAAGGAAACCCTGGTCCGCCTCACGTCGCCGCCCATCAGCGTGCCTGAAAGCATGATATCCTCTCTCAACCTCGTGCTGATGCAGAACCGCATACACGACCGCAGGAAAGGCACCATACGGAGGATAACCGAGATAGCCGAAACAGTGGCGTCGGACGACATGAAGATGCCGGAACTGCAGACCCTATACTCCTGGGACCCTGTCAGCGACAACCTCGTCAGGACGGGCAGCGACTCGTTCTTCATACGCGAAATCTGCAAGTTCACAGGGCTCACGCCTCCTGACATAGAGAAGGAGCTCGACCTCAGGAAAACAATGCTCGAAAGCCTCAAACAAAAGGGCCTGAGGAGCATAGGCGACGTATGCTCCGTAACGCAGAACTACATCAACAAGAGGAGGCTGTTGGTTTAAATGCCAGTCGACCCGAAGACCCTCGCCAGGATAAAGGAGCTGGTGGAGGAGGAAAAGGTCGAGGAAAGCACTGGCGACGAGGACCTGAAGAAGGCAATAGAGAGGCTCAAGAAAAAAGAGGAGCCCGAACCAACGAAAGCAGAAGCCAAGAAAGTAGAGTTCAAAAAAGTCGACCTGCCGGCAACAGGCGTTTTCGGGACAGTAGGAAAACTCTACACTTCATTCGGCTCGCTGTTCAACACGATAGCGCAGACGTTCGCAACCATGCCAATCGGCCAGACCATCAGCGCGGACCTCGAAGCAGCAGGCATGAAGATAAAACCCGAAGCGTTCCTCGTGACTGCCTCTGCGGTTTCCCTGATCATAGGCATCTTCGTGTTCCTGCTGTTCGTGTTGATAGCAGCCATGACAAAGGACGCTCTTTTCGGCATCCTCGCGCCGCTCATGGCGGTATGCGCGTTCATAATGGCAGCATTCGTCGCCTTGTCCTACCCGAAAAGCGTTTCAGGACAGCGTGCCTCACAGGTGGACAGGAGCCTGCCTTTCGCGTTGAGGCAGGTATCGACTCAGGTCAAGGCAGGCGTGTCTTTCCACAAGGCCATGCAGTCAATAGCATCTTCAAACTACGGGATCCTCAGCGAAGAGTTCACGAGGGTGGTGAACGAGGTCAACAGCGGCGAAACCATGCAGGCTGCACTGATGAAACTCTCGCGGCGAACGCGCTCGAAGGGCCTCAAGAGGACGGTCACGCAGATACTCCGGTCGTTCAAGAGCGGCGGCAACCTTTCCCAGATAATTTCGGACATAGCGGACGACGTTTCTTTCGAGTCGAGGATGAACATCCGCGACTTCACCGAGAAGCTGAACTTCGTCAACGTCATCTACATCATGGTCGGGGTGGTCGCGCCGGTTACGCTGGCAATCCTGTCGTCCATAATGCAGATTCCGCTGTTCGCGGGCGGGATACCGCCGTTGTTCATATACTTCGGCTTCGCGGGAATACTCGGAATCATGGTGGCAATACTTTACGTTACGAAGAAAATGGAGCCTGCTGCATGGTAGAAAGCGTGATAGCGAAAAAACTTCAGGAGTTCTTCGAGGGCCTGGAAAAACAGTACGCGGCCACAGGCTTCGGCATCTCGTTCGGGAAGTTCGTGGGAATTTTCTTCTGCATAGCGTTGCTTGTGCTGTTGGTTTTGTTAGCACTCAAACAGCCTTTGGCGGTGTCTGTTGTCGCTTTCCTTACCGTGCTTAGCATGGTTGGCGCCATACCCATAGCCGCCCGCGAGAGCAGGATAGAGGCAATAGAGTCCAACCTGCCAGACGCCCTAAAGCACATGGCGCTCATCCTGAAAGCCGGCGGGACAACCGAAACAGCTCTCGAAGAGGTTTCCCAGGCGGATTACGGGCCGCTTACCGAAGACCTGAAAGGCTCGCTGAAGCAGCTCAAGGAAGGCAAGTCCTTCGACGCCGTACTGTTCGAGGTGGCGCAAAAGTCCGGCTCCATCCTGTTCGAGAGAACGGTATTGATAGTGATGGACGCTAAGAGGGCGGGCGCGGGCCTGGCGGACATAATGTTTTCCATAGCTGAAGACGCGCGCGACGTCCTGCACATCAAGAGGGAACGCAGAAGCAGGACGACCATGCACGTCATGTTCATGTTCGTTTCAGGCATAATAATTTCGCCGTTCATCTTCGGTTTCTCCATAAGCATAGTCAACTACATAAACCAGGGAATAGCGTCCGCGATGCCGAACGCGCAGCCCAGCAACGAACTCTGCACGCTGAATTTGGTGCTGACGCTCTTCATCGCCGCCCAGACGCTCATAGCTGTTTTAGCCATAGGCCTCATACGCGAGGGGCGATTCACAAAGTTTTTAATGTACGCGCCCATTCTGGTTCTTGCGGCGCTGATAATATTCGAGATAGGGAAATTCGCGAGCACGCTCATAGTCGGAGGAACCGGAGTGACATGTTGAAAGGAAACCAAAAAACACGAGGACAAACAGCCATCGAGTACGTGATGATGATCTGCCGCGGTCTCCCCAGGGGAAGCGTCCCCCTGGCGAGAGCAGTTGGAAGCGATTGTCGACAGGCGACAATCGCAAAGCTTAGTTTGCCTCGCCCCCTCACTCAAAAAGGACAAACCGCAATAGAATACGTGATGATGATTTCAGCAACAGTGGTGTTCATCACTTTGATAGCATATTTCGTGAAGACCAAGGTGATTGCGCCATGACGATTAAAATGAGGGGAAAAGGACAGACATCAATAGAATACATTTTTCTAATAGGGGGCGTGCTGATGGCCGTAGCGCTGGTGGCATACTTCATGCAGGACGCAATATTCAAGCCGCAGACGCAGAAAATAGAGAACCAGACAAAAGAAGTCAAGGACATGATGAAACAACTGCGGGACGAAACACCAGTAAACCCGGGCTGGGTTTACCCGGCTTCTGCAGGAACCAACCATTAAAAGTAAAGGAAGAGTGGTTTAGTTATGGAAATGAACAAGAAAATCGGTTTGGTTATTTCAGTCGTATTGGTTTTCGGCAGCCTCATAGTACTGCAACTCTATTCGCCGCGGCAACCTTCGGAACCGTACACGAACGGCTTGGAAGCGACACCCGCGCCGGCCATAGCGACAACCAAGCCGTCGCCTACCCCGACGCCAACTCCGGTCCCAAAAGCAGTCACTAAAGACGGCGACTACTTCCTCCTTTCAACCAACAAGGTGCTTGAGATAACGAAGGACAAACAGATTTTGAGGGAGTTTCCGTTCAAAGCAAACTCAGCTCAACGGCTTGAAAACGGCATGACCCTCCTCTCCTACGGCAGCAAGGTTTTCGAGGTGGACGCTGACGGAAGGGAAGTGTGGAGTTATTCCGACGCCTCCATGAACGCAACTTATGCGTCCATGCTTTCTGACGGCACGCTCCTGGTTTCCGACGCCAACAGACGGCTTTTGAAAGTTAAGGACGGGCAGATAGTGTGGCTGCAGGAACTCGGTGAAGGCTCGGTTCCGTCGAGCGTAATCCAGATACAGGGTGGTGGCGACGTCCTCTTTGCAGACAAGGGCCTCAACACAGTTACCTGGATGGCACAAGACGGTTTCGTTTACAGCGAGTACGGCAACAAGGGCCAAAAAGGCGAAACCTACGGCTACCTTGACACGCCGGTTTTCGCTGCCCAAATGCCGAACGGAAACTTCATCATAGCGGACTACGGCAACAGGCGCTCTATTGAAATAAACAGCAACAAACAACTCGTGTGGAATTACAACTTCAACAACGCAACTAGTGTCTGGCCAGTGGGCAACACCCGTTTGATAGCGTCGCACAAGGGCGCTATGCTCGTTTACCAAAACCGCACTTACGACTGGCAGTATGAAGGGGACGTTTACCGGGCTTTCCCGGTCACGAGGTAGAGAAACATCAACAAAGGCCAAGGCACTTTCGAGTACGTGCTGTTGTTAGGCGGCGTCATCCTCATCACCACCCTCGCGGCAGTCACCCTGCTCAACGCCCAACCAGGCGTAGACGAAACAGTTTTATGCGCCACCCAAGCAAGGCAGGCAATAAGCTGCTTCTCAGCAGACGCGACATTCAACCCCGACAAATACTTCACCTTCAAGGAAAAACAAACGCCATGCAACTGCACGTTCTTCGACATCAAGGCGGCAGCAGCTGCCCCAAGCCAACCGCAACAACCAGCGCAAACATGCGCAGCCCAAGGCCAAACCTGCGGCGGACTGGTGGGAGGCGTCACCTGCTGCACAGGACTTTCATGCGATGCGCTTCCAGGCCTGCAGGGAACATGCAAAGCACCCGCAGCGCAGACTCCCATGCCATGCCAAAACAACCTGGCCAACCCGACATCCTGCGGCACGAACGAGCCGAACTGCCTAGACTGCACGAAAGAAACGAAACCAACCAAGCCGTCCTCCTCGTCAAGATGCGAAGGAAACCAGATAGTGCACGACGAATACGACTACACCGCAACCTGCACCGCCCAAAAAACATGCGGATGGACTGAAACACCAAGAAAAGTAACCGAGAAAACCTGCACAGCAGACGAGGTTTGCGTGGAAAACGCCGGAACAGCGGAATGCAGGAAGATAGAGCAGATAGCGCTCATCGTCCCGGACGGAACCGCGCTTGAACCTATAGGTGGAGTCCAGTTCGCCACAACCACCGGCACCCCATTGGGACCAAAGGAACAGGCAGTGGAAAACATGCTCAAATCCTACAACACGCCGCAAAAACCATTGCTTGTAAAGAGGGTGCCGGCATCGCAGGCAATGGATGCAAACAACCTCGCGGCTTACAAGGCAGTTGTTGCCACTTCCTACTTCCCACAGTTCACCCCCGCGACTACAAGCGCCATGCTTGCAAGCGGAAAAGGGGTGGTGCTTTTGCACGACGCGGTAGGCTCGGGACAGGGCGGGCCCGGCAACATACGGGATGACACTGGCGTAAGAATCACCCAAAGCACCGGCTTTTTCGACAAGTACGACGTGACCGACCCTTACGTCGGCATAACAACAGGCGGAAACAATTACTACTTCAACATCGGCGGCTGGCAGACAATAGGTGCAATCGCCCCTCCCTACTGGCCTCTCACGCCGACAGTGCAATTCACGACAACAGGCGCAGGCGGCCGCGGAGTGGCGCTAGGATACGACCCGTCGGCCTTGACCAGCGAAGGGAACGTGATGCTAGGCCAGATGTTCCGTTGGATAATGGGCATCGGTACTGCCTCGGATACCATCGACGGAAAAGCCGCGCTCATCACCGCGACTTACAAGGACGCGCCGCAGGAAAGCGACCTGACCGCCCAAGAGAAAGTTCTGGAAAATTATTTTGTAGAAAACGGCCAAACCGTGCAGCTCGTTTCTCAGAAGAACCGGTTTACAGCGGATTTCTCGAAAGCAAAGGCAGTGGCTTCAGCGCACAACCCTTCAGGAATCCGGATGTCCTCGTTCTACAATAAGTTGGGCGACAATACGCCGGTCCTGCTCGTTTATGAGGCAACCAAGCTGATGGCGGAAATACAGGAAAACTCTGGGTGCACCGAAGCAAACGCAGGCGGGCAATGCCCGTACCTGCAGGTGAACGCGGACAAGCGGGCGTTCCTTCAAAATTACGACCAAGGCAACCAATTGATAAGGGTGGTTGAAGGCGGAAAAGCGTATGTGAGAACCATCGGCAACGTCATAGGAAGCGGGTGGATGCAGGCAAGCGTTGTGCTGGGAAGCGACGGCGCCACGCACTTCAGGGAAACCGCCAAGGCACGCAGCGCGGTATTCGGTTACGACATCGCCCAACTTACCGGCGAAGGCAAGATTATGCTTAAGGAAGCAATAGCATATGTCACGGGCGACTCGCCGAAAGGCAGCGCTCCTGACGGGGCATGGGTGCTGATAGCGCAACAATACGAAAACACTCCGGTGCTGACGGTAAAGGAACAGGCAGCGAAGAAGCTCTTGGAGGATTTCGGCCTCAAGGTCGAGGTAGTGCCGCAGGCAATGCGGTTCGAAGTGCTGAAATACGGCAACATAGGCGGCGCGGTAATCGTCAATTACCCGGGCATCATGCTTAAAACGTATTACCAGGCGCTGAGCGCAACAAAGCCCTCGCTTTTCCTATACGATGGGGGCAAGGTGGTTGGAAACAGGTTAGGCGACGCATCCGGAGGCAACCTGCTGATACTAGCCAAACAGGACTCCAACATAGGAAAAGGTTTCCTGCAGAATTACGATGCTGGTAACCAGCCTGAAATCCACATAAGCGACGGCGGAATGTTCCAGGCCGATTGGGTGGAAGGATGGGAAGGGTTGAACCAACGCGTCGGATGCGGCGGGGTGTGCCGAGTTGCTTCTGCCTTTTCCAAGGAAACCGGTACAGGCGACACCAGCATAAGGAGCGCAATACTTGCGCACGACGTTTCCAGCCTAAACAACGAAGGGAAGGTGATGCTCGACGAAGCAATCAGGTGGATGACGCACAACCGCTCGTACGCGTATACTGTGCCAGCCGGAAACGTTGCCCTGCTGGCAAGCGACTACAACTTCGACAACAAAGCGCAACCAAGCCTTACTGCAAGCGAAACCGAAGCAGAAGGCATTTTCACCGGGCTCGGACTCCAAGTGACAAGGGTGCCGCAAAAGAACAAGTTCAAAACCAATTGGAACAACGCGGTTTTTGCCGCTGTTGCCGATTCGCCGCCAAGCGGCTACCCAATAAACGCGTACCTGAACACGCACGCGAAGAGCATGCTTTTCCTGAACGCGGGCCTAAAGGCGCTGGCATACGGTTCTGGGACAACAGACCAGAACAATTTCGACGTTCCAGACGTACCGGGCCGCACAGAAAGCTTTATGGAGGCATACGCGCCAGGCAGGTTCCAGATACAAACTCGGACTGGCGCCTATGTGCTTCCAGACAGGTATTGGAACTTCTGGGGCTGGACCGTAGTGGGAAGGGAGATGTGGACAAGCCAGGCAGGCGAAAACGCCTTCCCGACAGCTTGGTACGTCAAGAACGCCGACAGGTGCGGGGCGGCATTTGGTTACGAGCCGGACAATTTGAACGCCGTTGGCACACTGCTGCTTAAGAACATAATCAGATGGGTCTACCACTCATGTTACCTGCCGAGCCAAGGAAAGCAAAGCACCGAAACAGTTGAAACAGTGCACCCGTACTACAGCGTCGCAACAGGCACGTCAGACCCCAACCAGGATCCGCTAAGTTGTTTTGCAGGCGTCGGGGAGGACACCAAGAACATCGCGATAAGCTCGGACATCAAGGACTACGTCTACAAGGTCGAACTGGAAAACTACAACATGGACGACAAGGGCATAGTGGAAATAAACGGCGCGATAGTCGTCAACAAGGACGTGTGCAGCTACGGCGAACCCACCCCATGCAACGGCGGCCCGAAAAGCGTGCCTGGAAAGGACTGCGCCGGCGGCTGCCAATGGGCCGGCCCGGGATGGACCGCCTACCAAAGCGGCGGAAACACCGGCTGCCACTGGCGCATAACCCCGAAATACCGTCAGATACCGATGAGCATTCTTCGCGAAGGAAGCAACCCTGTCCACGTGAAGGCATGGGACTGCATATGCGGGTACAACACAGCAGAGGCGACCATCAAGGTGTACAAGAAAACCGCCCCGTAGGAACTGGGCGCGTGCTGCTGCAGGTCGAGTTCACTGCCACAACCTCAACGCCTCGAAGCCCCCCGCCGCCTAAACCCTTATTATTTCTTCCGGCCACAAATGCGCTCATGGTCAAATTCGCCCACATCGCGGACGTCCACCTCGGAGCTTTCCGCGACCAGCGCCTCCGCGAAATGAACTTGAAGGCGTTCGGGAAAGCCTTGGACGAGTGCGCGCGCCAGAACGTCGACTTTGTCATCATAGCCGGCGATTTGTTCGACGTGAACATACCCGACCTGGGGATAGTGGAGAAGGCAGTGCAGAAGATGAAAGCGCTCCAAAAGCCAGTCTACGTCGTTTACGGTTCTCATGACTACTCACCAACGCAAACGAGCGTCATAGACGTGCTGAACGAGGCGGGGGTCTTGAAGAAAGTAAGCTCAGGGGAGTACGTTGACGGAAAACTAAAGCTGGATTTTGTCGAGGACGAAAAAACCAAGGCGAAGATAACCGGAATTTCAGCGAGAAAGCTGGGCTTGGAGAAAACCTACTTCAAGGACCTCGACGCAGGAGCGTTGGAACACGAGCAAGGCTACAAGATATTTGTATTCCACTGCGCGGTCGCGGAACACAAGCCTTCCTCGCTCCAGAAGATGGACGCCACTCCGCTTTCGCTTTTCCCTAAAGGGTTCGACTATTACGCGGGCGGCCACGTCCACCACCGTTTTGTTTCAGAATATGGAAAAGGGAAAATCGCGGAGCCAGGACCGTTGTTTGCAGCGGATTTCCGCGACTTGGATGGTTTAGCGGAAGAAAACCACGGTTTCTTTTTGGTCGAGAACGGAAACATGCAGTTTGTTCCTGTCAGGGTGTGCCAAGTGAGGCGCGCGAAAGTAGGTGCTGACGGGCTGACTGCAGAGGAAGCGGGCGAAAGAATAAGGAAGGCGTGCGGCGAAGTGGAGAAGGGGGATGTAGTGTTGCTGCACGTGCGCGGGAAACTCAAGCACGGCAAGCCTTCGGACATAAAGTGGAGCGAGATAAGGGAAATGTTGGAGCGAAAGTGCCCAATACTTTACGTCAACAGGTCCGGTCTGGAAACCGAAGAGAGGGAAGCATCGAAAGTGGACGCGCAGCATCCGGACGAGATAGCCGAAAAGGTGTTCAAGGAAAGCTTAGCGGACACGAAGTATTCCGAAGAACTGAAAGGGGAGAAAGGGTTGGCGAAATCCAACAGGCTGCTCGGGATACTGAAGGAGGAGAACGCAGGGGAGACCAAGAAAAAGTGGGAAGAAATGATTAACGAAAGAGGGAAAGTGGTGCTCGCTTGAGACTTGAAAGCCTGGAAATAGAAAACATACGCAGCTACTCCTCGGCCAGGATCAGTTTCCAGGAAGGAGTCACCCTGCTGGAAGGCGACGTGGGCTCCGGAAAAAGCACGCTGCTTTACGCCATAGAGTTCGCGCTGTTCGGTTTGGGCGACCTGAAAGCGGGCCACCTCCTGAGGCACGGCGCGGACGAAGGGAAAGTGAAGCTCTCGCTCGAAGTGGAAGGAAAGAAGATAACAGTCCAGAGGAACCTCGAAAGGAAGAACGGCCCCACCCGACAGGCAGCTGGCTGGATAGAGGAAGACGGCCTGCGAACCGAATACTCGCCCGAGGAAATGAAGAAACAAATGCTGAACCTGCTTCAGTTCCGAGAAAACCCTTCCTCGAGGGCGACATCGTGGATTTTCCGCTACGCTGTTTTTACGCCCCAGGAGCAGATGAAGGAAATCCTTTCCTTAAGGGCCGAAGAGCGTCTCCAAACACTTAGGAAAGCTTTCGGGGTGGAGGAGTACAGGAACGCGCAGGAAAACGCGCTCATCCTGCAGAGGTCTTTAAGAGAAGACGCGCGGTGGCTGGAGGGCGAGGCTAGCGACCTGCAGGACTGGCGCTTGAAGAAGGAACAGGTTGAGGAAAAGTTGCGCGAACTCGAAGCAAGCGAGAAGGAACAGGCAAACATCGCGGAAAAAGCGCGGCACGAAGCTGAAAGAGCTGAAGCGGTAGTCCGGGTAGCGCAGGCCGAGCACACCCAACTGGAGAAGATAGCCGCAGAACTGCCGCTGCTGCAAAACAGGCGTTACGAAACAGCCAGGGAGATTCAATCCGCTGAAAAGGAAGGCTCCATGCTCGACGAGAAGGAAAGGAAGCTGGCTACTGAAGAAGAGTACCTCTCTAAACGCATCTTGGAAGTGCCTGAAGGGTCTGAAAAAAGATGGGCGGAAGCAAGCGCGAAACTGAAAAAACTGCAAGCCGAGTTGGGCGCGGCGGAACAGAAAGCGCGCGAGCACTCCTCGCTTGAAACCGGCACCTGCCCTACTTGCGGGCAGAAAATATCAACTGACCTACACGAGCGCATCCAGCGCGCCCTGCTGGAATACGAAGGAAAAAGCTGCGAACGCGACGCGGCCCAGAAGGAAGAGGAGAAAGCAAGGAAGGAACTGGACTTGGTCCAGCGCCAGCGGGTAGTACAGCAGCGTTTGAGCGACTTGAAGCAGCAGAAAGAAGACACTACACAAAGAAAGGCGGAGCTCGGCGAACGGATGGAAACACTACGTAAAAAGTCCCGGGACAGCGACGAGGAATGGGCGAAGAAACAGGAGGAATACAGGCGGTATAACGAGGTAAAGGCGAAACTGGAGGGCGCGGAAAAGGAGAGGAAGACGAGGCAAAACGCTTTCCAGAAAGCCAAGGAAACCCTTGCAGCGCTAGGCGCGCAAAGGAAGCACCTCGAGGAAAGCATGAGGGAAACACTTGAACGCATAGAACGCAAGGAAAAGGCCAGGGCAAAACACGCGGCGCTGAAGGAAAGGCAGGCTTGGCTTGAGGAACACTTCATCCCGAGCGTCCAAAACATCGAACACCACGTGCTGCACAGGATAAACGACGACTTCAACAGCCTGTTCAGGAAGTGGTTCGTACAGCTGCTGGAAACGCAGGACCTGGAGGCGGAAGTGGACGAATCGTTTACGCCGGTAATAGAACAGCAAGGCTTTGAACAGGATTACACCGCCTTGAGCGGGGGCGAAAAGAGCGCCCTGGCTTTGGCTTACCGCCTTTCGCTCAACACTATGGTCCGGCAGACCACTCCCTCGCTCAAGGACAACCTCCTGATTCTTGACGAGCCGACTGACGGCTTCTCGAAGGAACAGCTCAGCCGGATGCGCACGGTGCTTGAGGAAGCCGGCGCAAAGCAAGTGATAATCGTCTCGCACGAGCGGGAGCTCGAAGGGTTCTGCGACCGCGTCTTCAGCGTGCAGAAGGAGCACGGCACCTCAAGGATTAAATCCACCTGAACCCAAAAATCCTAAATTCCCGTGGTTTTGGGCACTATGATGCCCAGTTTCTCAACAATTTCCCTCTGCTTCTTGGTTAATTCACTAACAATCAAGTCGTTCGGATAGACTTTGCACTTCAGATTACGCATTCGCACCAGCACATCCTCA
>JACROM010000105.1 GCA_016214445.1 Microcaldota archaeon | reverse complement strand
GTGTTTGGGGGTCGTTTTGGCGGTCCTTGAAGAAGGCCGCGATTTTCCGGGCAAAAAGCGCAAGTCCGGGGTCGCCGAGCGGTGTTTGGGCCGTAAAGACGGTTCAATCAAGGTAGTGGCTGCGGAGTCGCTCCAATACAGCACGAACGAGTGGGTGTGGATAGTAATACATGTCAAAAAGGTTTAGAATCATGAAGTTGGAAGATGACAAAATCAAGTGTGTCTCGTGCGGCGGATGGGCAAAGCCGGCAAAGATAAGGATAGACGGCTTGCAAATCCGCGGCTGGCAGTGCGAGTGCGGCGAGCAAATACTGAATTCCGACGACGCGGAATGGCTTTTGCTAATGAACAAGACAAAGAAGAAGGCGTTTACCGCCAAGGTCTCAAAAGTCGGCAATTCATATTCAGTCCGCCTGCCCAAGGAGATTGTTGACGTGCTCGGCCTGAAGGAACAACTGCTCAGGATAGAAGTCGGGCTGCACGAGATACGGCTGGTTGCTTAATCGTGCATCAGAATTCGCTGATTTTAGGTAAGGCGGAATTCCCCGCCTTTGTCAAAAGTATCGCTTTGCCTTAACCGAGGCTCCTCCTCAATTCTCCAGCCCTGACTATCTCCTTCGAGACGTCCTGCCTGCTTTTCATCAGCAATCTCACGTTCGAGGTGAGGTTGCGGTGGATGTAGTGCTCGTCCTCCTCCGGCCCGAACTTCCAGCTTATCTGTTCTTCCAACAGCCTGATGTCTTCGGCCACTTTCGCCCAGCCTTGCTGGTGCGCGAGCGCGTGCAGGTTCTCTCGGTTGAAGTATTTTCCTGCTGACCGGAGGTCTTCTTCGAAGAACTTGTAACAATCGTAGAGCGCGTCCCTTTGCGCGGAATCCAGTTTGGAAAGAGCGGTGCCCACTCCGAGAAACTCCGGCGGAACCCCGAGCGAATAGAGAGCTGAAGTGAACGGTATCGCGCGGGGCAGCGAAACCCCCTGCATTTTTCTCGCGTAACCGAAGAGCCCTACGTGCAGGCGGCGTTCCCTGCGGTGCGGCACGTACGCGGCAACTGAGTTTATGGTGCCTGCTATGCTTTCCACCAGCTGCTGGTACTCGCGCGTGAAGACTTCCGCCACCTTGGTCACCAGCGTTTCGTCTTCCACCGCCTTGGGTTTGCTTGAAGTTGAGTGTATTTCGCCTATTGCGCGAGTTACCTCGTCGAAGTCGTAATCGTACCTGAAAGCTGATTGGAGGGTCACGGTGTGCACGCCGACGTACTCTTCAAGGAACTTCTTTACGCGCAATGGGTTTAGTCCGCCCCTGAACAACAGGCAGCCCGCTCCTATTATGGGATACGCTTTTACTCCTGTTTTTTCCTCGAACAGCATGGTCTTGCAGAGGCCGACCTTGTTGCTGAGCACAGCGGTGACGTTGCCTGCGTTGAGAGCAGGGTCGGACCGCGCGATGAAGACGCGTATATGTTGAGGGTTTTCATCCTTGCAGTATTCCTCGAGGACCTTGTCGGTTTTCTGTATGACTTCGGGTTCTTCCACAAGAGGAATGAGTTCGAGGTCGTACGTGAGGTCGAACGCCTTCTGTATCTGCTTGAACTTTTTCTGCAGGAAAGCGAGCTGGTCAGCTCCTTTGGTCATCGGCAGTATTGCTTCAAAAAGAGCGGGCGCGTGCATTCCGAGGTCTTCTGCCATCTGGTTGGCTGAGATGAGGTTGCTGAACGCTTTGGACAGCCTGTATCCTTTTTCCTCCCAGATGTTGGGCAGCCTCATGGTTAGGAATAAGTCCTTGCCGAGCGGGTTGTTCTGGAAATATTGAGCGTAGTTGGTGAACAGCTTCTCCACTACACTCTCATCCACGTGCTTGCCTTCCCAGTCCCACATGAACTCCTGCGCGCCGATGTCGGCGAAGCAGCGGAAGCATTCCTCCACTTCCGCTGTCGTGTCTATGAAAGCTTCCTCGGCCCATATCGGCTTGCGCGCGTTGTCCGGGTGCTGGGTGCCCATGGTCTTCGGTATTCTTCGCATGCAATAACCGTTGTTGTAGGCATTTAAATTTCAGCTGTTGGGTGCAATTGTTTGCGAAACAATCGCTTCACTCAAAACAGCTTGCCGACGATTCGAGCGGTTGGAAGCGATCGGTCTTCCCGCGGTTGGAACCGACGGTTCCGAGAGAACCGTCGGAAAGCTCCAGACCAATCGCAAAGCTCGGTTTCGTCGGTTTCGCTCCTCCGTTTGCGCGTCTATGCTTTCGTGGTTTTCCATACGGCGAAGTGTTTATATACATGTTTATAAACAAAGTTGTCATGACGAGGATGATTTCCGTGAGGGACGAGGTCTATGAGATGTTGTCCAGCTGCAAGCTTGCCGGGGAGTCTTTCTCCGAACTGTTTTTGCGTCTGGCCAAAAAGAGTAAGCCTTCGCAAAGGGATCAACTCCTTGAACTTGCCGGTGCTTGGAAGGACTGGGACGAAGCAGACGAGATATTCCAAGAAATTTTGAAACGGAAGGGCGCCCACAGGAGAAGGGTCGTGTTGTAATGGTGTGCTTTGACACTGATGTGCTAGTGGCTGTCCTGCGTCAAAAAAAAGACGCGATTGACTTCTTGGAATCGCTGGAAAAGAACGAAACTCTAACCACTACTGTCATTTCTGCCTGCGAATTGTTTGAAGGCGCTTTTTACTCTGACGACCCGCAAAAAAGTTTGAGGGAAGTAAACGATTTGCTTGGAAACCTCGGTGTTTTACCAGTGTCTGTTGCTTCTGCCGCGTGTTTTGGAGAAACAGCATCCGGTTTGAAGAAATCCGGCAAGACAGTCGAGGATTTTGACGTATTAATTGCCTCTATTGTCTTGAAACATGGAGAGACGCTTGTTACCCGCAACACGAAGCACTTTGAAAGGATTAAGGGCCTAAAGCTGAAGAAGTGGTAACGCTTCAATCGTCCGTTTCCAGCCGGTTTGCTTCAGCCACTTTTCCGCCTCCCTGTAGAAGGCGTAATCGCGCTCCTCTTTCTTGAAATCCCTTGTGTGGACCGTTCTCTTTGTGGCGTGCTGTATTATCCCGTGCTTCGCGTGGAGGAGTTCGTGGAACAGGACGTATTCGACCACGTAGAACGGCACGCTCTTGCTGTCCAACGCCTTGGTTATGACCACTTCGTGCGCGTCCTCGTCGTAAAAGCCGATTCTTCGCGAGGCGCTTTTCCTGCTCCAGCCTAGTTTCGGTATCGGAAGCGTTTGGAGGATTGCGTACTCGGAAACGAGTTTCGAGGTCATTTCTGCCAAATCGTAGAACCTACCTTTCGCGGTGAGCCTTCTCTTCCTTCCGCGTTCGTTCTTCAGCGCCCGGTGAAGGAGGTTGGTTTCCCTGCTTCTCAAAAAACTTTTGTAAGCTTCGATGTAGGCGTTTTGAGCGGGGTTTTTCCTGAAAAGCCGCGACAGCAGGCTCAATGCCAGCCCCACCAAAACGTCCCTTCCACCAGCTGCGTAGCCGTCGCTTGCTTTCACAATGATTTTGCCTTGCCTGTACTCCGCCTTGGCCCTTAGCCCGGCCAGCTTCTTCCATTCCGCCTCGATCGGCGCCTCTATGCCGAGCATTGCCGCTGCGGAGTAGAACGCTTCCTGAAGGTCTGCCATGGGTTTATTCAGGCAACGCGCGGTTAATAGCTTTTCAGCAGCCGCACGGTAGCAAGCGCGAAAACCACTGACAGCGCGTAGCCTGCCGCAAGACCCTCGATGAGGCCGTATGCTGGCAGGAGGAAATAGGCGGAGACGAGAAAGACCACGTTGCCGGCGCTGCCTAGGGGCATGGTTTTGCTTACGAGGAGACGAACCCAAGGCCGTCCGCTTTTGACAGTATTGCAAGCGAAGACGAGAATGCGGCAGGGAAACTGGCGAAAAGTCCGCCCCACGCCGGGTCGAGAGTTTTTGCTAACACGGCTGATGCAGCTACGGCGAGCTCGTTAGAACCGGCACGCTTTTCCGAAGTTTTTTTACGTAATCCAAGTCAACTTCGGCAACGATTACTCCCTCTGTTTTTTCATCCAATCCCGCGAGTTCTTCCCCTAAAGGACCATAAATCACGGACTGGCCAGCCATTTGCATGTCTTCCTTTCCGCAGTGGTCAACGCCAACAACATAACACTGGTTTTCAATGGCCCGTGCTTTAAGTAACGGTCTCCAAAGCATTGCCGTTTTCTTTGCCCAAGCGGCTATAACCAACAAAATTTCGGCGCCATTCTCAGCCAGCTTTCGACTTAGGTCAGGAAACCTTAAATCAAAACAAATGATTGCTCCTACCGGTGCGAAGGCTGTGTTGAACGTATTTGCGTTCGTGCCGGTCTTGAAATAATTTTTTTCTATGATTTTGGGGGGGTTTGGCACGTGGCTTGGCAAGTGGTTTTTTCGGTGGATTACAGCTATATTTCCTTTCGAGTCAAACAAAAATGCCGAGTTGTACGGGGGCCCATACGCTTTCTCTGGCATTCCGGCAACAATATACATTCCAAACTTAATTGCCGCTGCCTTCAATCTTTTTTCAGCGTGTTCAGAACTAGCATGCGCAGCAACCTCTAGTAGATGATAGCCGGTATTAAAGACTTCAGGGAGGCAGGGCTGTGGGACAAAAATCAGGTTTCCTTTAGCCACAACAAATTATGCCACGTCCCAGTGCAATAAACCGCAGTATCAATACGGTCGTCCCGGCGTTGAGCAACCGTCCAACCAACCCTGTTCTTGTCTTCACCAATCCCG
>JACROM010000113.1 GCA_016214445.1 Microcaldota archaeon | reverse complement strand
TGTCAGTCGACGACGGTTGTTTTTCGTTGTTTTGCGTTTTTTTGTGTGTTGGCATAGGAGGTTATGGCTGGTTTTGAGTTTTTAGCGGGTGTTTTGCGAAGAAAACCTACCAACGAAAAAACGCTTCATTGGTAACCCCCACATTACCGGAAGCGGGGTTGGGAAAGGCTTATAAACCAGGTTAAAGTGATACTCGAAGTCCCGGAAACGGGAACCCACCAGAAAAAAAACCAGAAAATAAAGGCGACCAGTAGAAATGTGAAGCGATGAAGTGAAGCGATGAAAACAGAGCGCCCATTACTACGAAGTCCCTAAAATGAGGGGATGAACATGAGAAAAGAAAAAACGTACGTGATTGCGCTGTTAGCCGCGCTGTTGTTCGTGCCTCTCATTGCGGCCTCGAACCCGCAGGGCGCGACGACAACGAGCGGCCCAACAGAAACGAGCGTCGGGGCCGACGATGGAGCCAGCGACGGAGTTGAAGCCGGGTACAGCTACACCGTGAACCTGAACGCGACCTCGCAAACGAGCTTGTGGACAGGCTACTTGGGTAACGTTACTGGTCGGATACAGTTGCGTGGCTCGAGCAACAAGTCGATGTACGACTGGTCAGCGAGCACGTTTGCGGGTAATCCCCTAATTTTCGCTTACAACGCCACAACGACGCCCGTCTGGACAGCTCTAACCGGGTTAACCGGCGCGAATCTCGATACTAGATATGGTCTTGAGACAACGCTGAGCGACTCTGCCACGAACACGTTCACGGAAACCAGCCCGGACCTAATAATCGGCAACGCTACCTATACTGGCGGCAGCAACAAAGCAGTTGCAACCTACGCGTACACCAACGTTTACGGTAGCGGAGGCGGCGTGCGGGAAATAAGCTTCTATAGCGCAATAGCATTTGGAGACGGTACAGCCAACATACTCTACTCTGCCATAGCACAAGCAATCGTCGCGAACACTACGGCTTACAACAACGCATCCCAGGTAAACTACCAGATGCTGCTGTTCGCGAACAACAAAGGCAGCACGAGCCAGACCCTAAGCACGTACGACTTCTACCTGCAGCTAGCGTAGAAAACCGCACAACCAGCACGCAACCACCCTCCAGACTCTTTTGCTCTGGAGGCCCTCTTTCTTTTTTTTCTCTTTTCCCGTTTCCCTTTCGTTTTCGTTCCACTAAAAAGGATATCAGCCGCGGTTGCAAAGCCACGCCTCAAGCGGCGGAATCAAGTCCTCGAGGTTGTTTGTGTCCAGGGCAACAGACGCGGCATCGCGCACTATGGGTTTCGCGTTCAGCGCTATGGACAAACTGCTCTGCATGAAAACAGGGATGTCTGTTGAGCCGTCCCCTACGGCAACGCAACGCTCCGTAGGAATACCGAGTTTTTTCTTCAGCGATTCTGCTATGGCGCCCTTGTTGTCCGCAACACGCGGAACGCATTTGCCGGTCAGGCTGCCGTCGATGACTTCGAGCGAATTCGCGTAGATGAAGTCGAACCCGCTTGTTTGAGGCAGGAGGGAAAGCATGTTGTCGAATGAGCCGGTGATTACTGCTGTCTTGAATTCCTTTTCCTTCAGCCACCTCATGAGGGGACCGAAATTCTGCCGGAAAGTGATGGTTGAGGCGACGTTTTCCAAATCCCGCAAGGTCAGGCCTTCAAGAACCTCTGTTTTGAGGTGGATTGTTTCGGAGAACTTGTGTTTTCCTTCCATGGTCTCGCGCGTTATTGCCGCGATTTCCTCCTTTCTGCCCTTCAAGGCGGCGAGCTCGTCGATTATTTCCTGCTCAATCAGGGTTGAATCAAAATCAAAGAAAGCCAAGTACATGCAAACACCTAAAACCATATCACTGCGTCACTACGTAAGGAAGGGGCGAGGCCCAGGGCGGGCCAGGGGAAACGTAGTTTCCCCGGGGCGACCGTGGAATCAAAGTCGAAGAAAGCAAGGTACACGCAAACACCTAACGTTCACAGCGCCACTCCCTTCGCAAAGAGGGAGCGCAGTACAACACAATCATTTCAAGCGCAAAACCTTAACGCTCCTTATCGGGTTCTTCAGCATTCCATCGATGCACTCCTTGGAAGGTTCTTCGTCCACGTTGACTAACGACAAAGCGGTTCCTCCGCGCCTGCTCCTGCTAAGGTGCAGTTCCGCTATGTTCACTCCCGCGCCAGCCAAAGCGGAGCCGATGATTCCAACCGCGCCAGGCACGTCGTCGTTCTCTATGAGCAGCATTTTCTGCGACAGCCTTGCTTCGAACGAAAACGCGTTGAAGGAAACCAGCCTCGGCTCGTCGTCGGTGAAAAGCGCGAAAGAAAGGTTGATGGCGTTGCCCGCCTCGTCAAGTGCTGAAAACTTCACGAGATTAGCGTAGTCCGCCTTTTCAGCTGATATGACCTCGCTGACGTCCATTCCCTTTTCCTTCGCCAGATGGCAAGCATTTACGAAATTGACGTCGGACGACTTTTCAAGAAACCCTTTCAGCGAGGCAACCGTGATCGCCCTGCTCAATGCGGACGCTGTTTCCCCGTGCAAGCTGACTTCAAGTTTTTCAAGCGGCTTCTCCTGAAGCTGGGAAAGGAACCTGCCGGCTGTTTCGCCGAGGCTGATGAACGGCTGCAGCCTGCTTTGCAGGGAAGGGTCCACGACAAAGGGCAGGTTCACCGCAGTAGTCGGCTGTTTTCCTTTCAGTGCAAGCAGGAGCTGTTCAGCTGCGCAAACCGAAACATTGCACTGGGCTTCCATAGTGGAAGCGCCCAAATGGGGAGTTGCAACTACGTTTGGCAACGCGACAAGCTTGGAAGAGAAGGAACCTGCTTCCGGCGGCTCCTTGGAGTAAACGTCTATTCCGGCAGCTGAAACCTTGCCGGATTGCAGTGCTTCAAGCAAAGCCTCCTCGTTTATTATGCCGCCCCGGGCCGCGTTGACTACAACAACCCCGTCCTTCATGCGTGAAAACTGCTCGCGTGAAATCATGTTCTTTGTCTTCGGGGTCAAAGGGGCGTGAATGGTGAGGATGTCGCTTACGGAGATGAGAGAGTCCAAGTCTGCGGCCAATTCTACACCGAGCGCCTTCGCCTTATGCTCGAGAACGTACGGGTCAAAAACCACAATTTTGCAGTCGAAGCCGCCGAGCAAAATTTTCGCAACGTGCGAGCCAACCGGCCCCAAGCCTACTATCCCGACGGTCTTGGAATTAAGCTCGCTGCCGACGAACTTCGAGCGCTCCCACCTGCCGTTCCTCAGGGAGGAATTCGCCGACGCGACTTTGCGCAAAGCCGAAAGCATCAAAGCAACAGCCATCTCGGCAGCCGAAATAGTGTTGCCATGAGGCGCGTTCAGCACAAGCACGCCCTTGCGGGTCGCGGCCGCAACATCAACGTTGTCCACCCCTACGCCCGCCCGGGCTATTGCCTTGAGTTTGTTCGCTCCGGCCAAAACATCAGCCGTAACTTTCGTCGCGGACCTTACCATTAGGCCGTCGTACTCCGGCAAAATCTCCTTGAGCTGTTCCGGCGTGACCTGCCTCTCGTCCACCTCGAACTCGTTCCTAAGAAGAGCAAGGCCTTCGGGGGATATGTTTTCCGTAACCAAGATTCTCAAAAAAAACCGACTCCCACTTCAGAAGAAGTTATAATCTTTTTGTCGCATAACAAATAAAAAACAATCGGGTGGTGCAAATGCTTTTTACTCCGGGTCCTGTCGAACTTACGCAAAACGTGCTGGAAAGCCAGAAAAAACCCATGATTTCACATCGCTCAGCAGGCTTCAGGGAGATTTTCCGCGAATGCACCGACGGAATGAAGAAGGTTTTCGGGACAGGAGGCTACGTGTTCACCATAACCGGCTCAGGAAGCACCGCCAACGAGGCTGCTGTTGCGAATTGCGCGGCCGGGACGAAAACCCTGTGCCTCGTAAACGGCGAGTTCGGCGAAAGGCTCTTCGAGGCATGCAAAATCTACAGCCCGCATGCTGAAAGCATGGTTCTGGAGGACGGGAAAGGGTTCTCGCTTGAGCGCGTAAAGGAAGAGATCGATTCGAAGAAACCGGAACTGGTCGCCATGGTACAGAACGAAACCGCGCTCGGGGTGGAAAACAAGGTGAGGGATATAGCTGTTTACGCGAAAAAACACGGGGCGCATGTTCTAGTTGATTCCGTTTCCGCTCTTGCGGGAACCGAAATGCGGATGGACGAATGGGGCGTTGACTTCTGCACTTCCGCGTCCCAAAAGTGCCTGGGCTGCTCTCCTGGTCTCGCTTTCGTCGCCTTGAGCGAAGAGGCGATGAGCTGGGTTGAAAAGAAACAGAACTTGCCAACTTTCTGCCACGACTTCAAACGCTACAGGAAGTTTTACGAGAAAAACGAGACTCCGTTCACTCCGGCAGTGTCTGTTTTCTACGCACTACAGGTTGCTCTCGGAGAATTGCACGCGGACGGCTTGGAAAAAAGACTGGCCGACCACAGGAAAGCGGCAGCCAAAACCCGGGCCGCAATCGAGGAGTGCGGTTTCAGCGTATTCGCGGAAAAAGGCTTCGAATCCAGCACCATAACCGGCTTCCTGACCGACCGATGCAAGGAAATCAAGAACGCGATGGCTGAAGAAGACGTGCACATAGCAGGGGGAGCCGGGCACTGGAAAGGCAGGATGCTCAGGATATCCAACATGGGCAGGATGGAATCGCAGAACATCGGCCTGTGCCTGGACGCGCTGAGGAAAGCGTGCGGGAAAAACTAGGAAAAGGAAAACGCCGCATTACAGCAAAACACAGGTGGTAAAAATGCAGTACCGGAAAGAGGAGAAGGGAATGCTGATAGTCTTGAAGAAAGGCGAAAAGATAGCGGAGACACTGAACTTGTTCTTCAAGGAACAAAACATCCGAGGCGGTTCTATTAACGGTATCGGGGCGTTGGACTGGGCGGACTTGAGCGTTTACGACATGCAAAAAAGAGAATACAAGACAAAGAGAATTGACGGCGGGGGAAAATTGCTGGAGCTTGTTTCATTGACTGGAACAGTAAGCGAACCGGGCATCCACGCGCACGCCATGCTGACAAAGTTTGACGGTGAAGAAATGAAGTGTTCTGGAGGGCACCTGACTGACAAGACAAAGAGAATTGACGGCGGGGGAAAATTGCTGGAGCTTGTTTCATTGACTGGAACAGTAAGCGAACCGGGCATCCACGCGCACGCCATGCTGACAAAGTTTGACGGTGAAGAAATGAAGTGTTTTGGAGGGCACCTGACTGAAGGCATGGTGGGCGCAACGTGCGAAATGTTCCTTATTCCACTCGGCAAAATAGAAAGAAAGGAAGACGCGGAAACCGGACTAAAACTGATGAAACTCTAGCGTTTCTCCAAGTAAGCGTAGGTTCCGGAATATGTCAGGCCGAGCAAGCCAGCGAGCATCGCTAAAACGCCAATCGGGCTGGTAGGCCTGCCGGTTATAGAAAGGAAAGCGAGAATCAGTATGATCAAGACAAACGCGGCAATGAGGGTGAGCCTAGCTGCCTTGCCCGCCAAGAGTTCAGTCCGCTCGTCATGCTTCACGTGCTCCTTGTTCAGCACTTCCTTCCACAAGTACAAACCTCCAGCAATCAGGGCGCCGAAAATCAGCACCTCGAACGCCAGCATGTCCATTGTGCCCCGCTGGGAGTAAATAAGATAGAGTATGATTACGAAGACCAGGCTTATTGCGACGTTTTGCAGTTTCATTTTCATTCCGCCTCAAACATTTCCTCGATTTTGGCTTTAAATACATTGGAAAGATTGAACGCCAACTCAAGCGAAGGGTTGTATTTACCGTTCTCTATTGCCAGTATGGTCTGGCGGGTTACGCCGACCTTCTTGGCCAAATCGTCCTGAGTAAGTTTATCCCTTGCACGTAATTCCTTTAAATGGTTATTCATTGAAACACCCAAAACCAACATGTAAAGAATCATTTACACGTATTTAAACGTTCTAATTTCAGCCAGAATCAGGAGGAGGGGCAAAACGCGCGTTGCGCCTTGCCCGCTCCTTTGATTTTGATTTGAGGGGTTACGAGTCTGAACGTCTGAATTTTCAAACCCGCATGTAAAGTATACTTTACTTTAAGTATATAAAGCTTTACATTTTGTAAAAAGCAGCATACCAAACTACTTATATACTTAAATACGTAAATAAAGTGGGCGGAAGGCATGAGAGTGATTACCCTATCAATAAACGAAGAAACGGACGACCTGCTGCGCAAGATGGCCAATGAAGAATACCAAGGAAGGAAGGGTTCGCTTTCAAAAATAGTGGAAGAAGGAATCCGGACAGTGGCGCAAAAAAAAGAAGCGGAAGAGGCACTTCAAAACCAGCTGAAAATAATGAAAAAAGGCCTGCAGCTGGGCGGCGGCCCCTACTACAAAAAACGAAGCGAGCTGTACGAAAAACCATGAAAGTGCTGATTGACACCAACATACTCGTCTACGCCTACGACAGCGAAGCCCCGGCAGCCAAACGCGAAAAATCGGAAAAAATAATCAGAGCGTTATGGCAGAAAGCATGCGTGAGCGCACAAAACCTCTCGGAAGCATACGTGGTTTTAATTGGAAAAAAGAAAACAGACTCAGGCCTGGCTAAAGAAATCATAAAAGGTTTGGGCGGAGGTTTCCAGGTTCTGGGTTGCGCGGAAAAGGAAGTTTACGCTGCAATGGACATCCAAAGCCAGCACAGTTCACACTATTGGGACGCGCTGCTGGCTGCGACAGCCAAAAGCAACGGAGTGGAACTGATACTGACTGAAAACGAGAAAGATTTTCCGGAAATCCCCTG
>JACROM010000112.1 GCA_016214445.1 Microcaldota archaeon | reverse complement strand
TTGCATGCTTTAACCATGTTTCCTTGAACGCCTGCTGTAGAAAGAGTCGCGGTGTAGAACTGTTGTGCATTTATTGAAGTTTTGGCAGTGAACTCCTTTATGTACTTCTGCGCCCTTGAGATAATGGTGCACGAGTATATGCCGAGGTTTTCTTTTCCAGGATAGATTACAAGCTGGGTACTGGCGCTCTGTGAAGCGTTTAAATTAATCTTGTAGTCCTTCAGTGAAACAAACGGCGGACAAGAAAGAGAAAGTAGGAAAGTGTCGGAGACGCTTCCAGTGTTAGTGAACTCCGCCTTGGCTCTGGTTTCCTCTCCGGCTTGTGCATTGATTGAAGCAGGAACAGATATCTTGAGGTCTACGCAAGACAACACGTTGAGGGATGAAACCGCTTCGCGGTAGGTGTATTGGCTGCGGCCCAGTACTTTAAAACCCGAGTTTCCGGAAGGCATTCCTGCAGGTGGAGTCACGTAGAGGTAAAAATCCTTGCTTTGGCTTGGATTAAGCGAAAAACCAGTTTCCGAAAGGGAATAGATTTGTGGATTCAGATTGGTTGAAATGCTTCCGCTCTCAGGGAAGTTTCCCTCGTTTTTCAGTGAGATTACATAAGTAGCAGTGTCTCCTGCACACAGCTTCTGCGGAGGCGTTATCTCCATAGTCAAATAATGGCAGTCACTGACAGTCGCAACTCCTTCAATCGAATGAACCATGCTTCCGGTGCGAGCTTTTACAGCGAAATTGTAGTTTCCTGGCGGAGCGTCGCAGCGCGGAGTCACAAAGATTGCAACCTGCTCAGACGAGCTGCTCTTTACCTCCACGTCAGGTACTACAAAGTAGCTGAATGCCGCAGTGGAAAGACCTTCAACAGAGAGATAGAACGTGCGGGAATTCGGCTCGTCGTTGACTATCTCTGCGTAATAAATGATCTGGTCGCATTGGCAGCCTTGCCTGTTGCTTGGTCCCATGAAAGAAAAGGATGCACTTGTTGCAAATGAGGAAAGGATGAAAGAAACCAACGCAAGCAATACAATGAATTTTTTCATAAAGCAACCGTCCCCAGAATCAAAGATACAACCGCCTTCTGCCCGCTGACGGTGGTTTTTCACTTGCCTCAGCTTCGCTGCGTTTCCTGAGCTCTTCAATGTTTTTTCTCGAGGCGTAGATGAGGTAGCCTGCGACGGCGAACATGAATACCAGCAACGCGATGAGGAATGGCTCTGAGGTGGCGAAAACAAACAATCCCGTCAATGGAAATCCCTCTCTTATTGCGAGAGTAAACGGTGTAGAGGAAGTTCTTCCATCAGTGCTCTTGACAACGAAAACACCCATGTACTCCCTCGCCTCAGGGGAACGGGCAATAATCGTTGCAGTAAAGTTCGCGGTCTGCTTGGGGTTTGCTGTCAAGAGAGCTGGTTCAACAGAGTACTCCCATCCGCTTGGAAGCGACGTGAAATAACCGCTTAAGCGCAAAGGAAATTCCTCGTTGTTGGTGATAGGGAAAGCTATGTCCATTCGCGTCTTGGAATCCTGCCTTGAAATGGAGATACGTGGTTCACTAATTACAGCATCAATCTTCTCGCCCTTTGGAAACACTTGGAGGGTAAACTCTTTCTCAGCGTAGCCGAGCGAACTCTCTGCAATGACCTTTATCCTGTAACTGCCTTCCTTGACACCTTCGGACCTCAAGTAAATGAATGCAGTTTTTTCTCGCAATGCGTCCAACGAAACCGTTGACGAGGTTGCGTAAACGTTGCTTGGAAGATTGATTACCCTTAATTGGACTGCATCAATTGGATAGTTGTTGTTGTTCTTCAATGCAATTCCTAAACGGATTTCGCCAGTTGATGAAAGCGCGTCGCCTGCAATGGAAGAGATTTCAATGCCTGCTGGTGAAACAGTTGGTGGAACGAAACCCGTGCCGCAACCGGGAGTGACGTGAACCAACAGGTTCTGGGTTGTGACTGGACCATCGTAGTAGCGGGTTGAAGAATAACGCTGGTAGCTGTCGATGTTGTAGGCCCCAAAGTAATTCAGGGATATCGTTGAATAACCACCGGGTGAAACCGAATAAGGGGATGCACTTAATGCACATGAGGAAACCTGTGGACCAGAGTTGACGAGCGTCGGGTTGCATGTTACGCCGGACATGGAGGCTGTGACGGTATAAAACCCTGAAGACGAGTAATAGCATGAGCCCACGCAAGAGCCGGACGTAGCTGATGTAGACGGGTTAATGCCCAGCAGGGTGACGTTCACGCCGTTCGCGGAAGTGACGGAATCTCCTGGAGTCAAGTCTATGTCTGCAGAAGACTGGTTGGAGATGGAGATGTTCGCGTGGTAATAGAATCCCTTTTTATACAAGGCTATCACGTAAATGGAGAAGCCGAACCCCTGACTAGTTTCTCCCTTGCGGAGCGTGAGGATATCAGAGTTTCCGTCGGTATTCGTTATCCTGAAGGTTGCATTAAAAGGAAGTGAGCTGGAGCAATCGACGCTGGTAGTTCCACCATTTCCACAGTCTATTGAAACGGTTCCAGGCAGATAAGGCAAGTTCTTGTAGTTTAGGGTGATGGAAGTGGATGAACCAGAATCCAGGTAGTGCGGACTGGCTGAGATGGCGCAAGAGGCATAAGAGTCTCCAACGTTCACTTGAGTGGACTTGCATGTGGTGCCACCTATGCCTGAGGTCACCGTATAAATCCCTTGAGAGCTGTAATAACAGTCTACGGAGCAGCTGCCGCTTCCGCCATTGCAATAAACTGTTTGTTTGTTGCCGTTGCCACAGTTGACTTCCACGTTCCTGGTGTAGTACGGAGTGTAATTGTAGTAGTAATACCCGCCATCGTAGTATACCTTTATTGGAATCACGTAATCTCCTGTGGGAGTATTGGATTTGCCTTTCACGAAAACTGATATCCTTCCTTCCTCACCTGGCTTCAGCACAATTGATTCGGGGTCAATGCTCACCTGGACTTGAGTGGAATCGCTTTTTACTACGTACCGTTCCTCAACAGTCCCAATGTTTTTTATTGAAAGAAGGGTTGCTTGGCCCGAGCAAGTCTGAATATTTA
>JACROM010000101.1 GCA_016214445.1 Microcaldota archaeon | reverse complement strand
ACTGGTGCAAGGCCATTGAGCTTAGGGACTTCATACAGAAGAACTATGAGCCCTACTTGGGCGGCGTGGGGTTCCTGTCCGGGCCTACCAAAAAGACCGCCAAAGTCTGGGAAAAAACCGAGAAGCTTCTGGAAAAAGAACGCCAAGGCAAGATAGCTGTTGACGAAAAAACGCCTTCCAGCATAACCAGCCACGCTCCGGGTTACATAGACGAAAAAAACGAAGTCATAGTGGGCCTGCAGACAGACGAGCCGTTGAAGAGGGCCATAAAACCTTTCGGCGGCATCCGAATGGTTGAAACAGCATGCAAGGCATACGGAGTGAAGGTGCCTGACCGGGTAAAAGAGATATTCACTAAGTACCGGAAAACGCACAGCGACGCGGTATTCGACGTTTACACGCCCGCCATAAGAAAGCTCAGGCGAGCTGGCGTGATAACCGGCCTGCCAGACGCATACGGCAGGGGAAGGATAATCGGCGACTACAGGCGTGTGGCGTTGTATGGAACAGCAGCTTTGGCGGAAGCGAAAAAGAACGACTTCGAAAACATACCTGCAACGGACATCCGGCTCCGCGAGGAAGTGGCAGAACAGATAAAGTCGCTTGAAGAGCTCAGGCAGATGGCTGAAGCGTACGGGTTCGACATTTCGCGCCCGGCAGGGAACGCGCGCGAAGCAATCCAGTGGACGTGGTTCGCCTACCTTGCTGCAGTCAAGGAACAGGACGGAGCCGCCATGAGCTTTGGCCGCGTTGACTCCTTCTTCGACGCCTACATCCAGCGCGACATGAAGAACGGCGTTCTCGACGAAAAGCAGGCGCAGGAGCTCATAGACCAGTTGGTCATAAAAATGCGGCTCGTCCGCCATTTGAGGACCCCGGAGTACGACCAGATATTCGCAGGAGACCCGACTTGGGTTACCCTTGCCCTTGCAGGAATGAGTTCCGAGCCCTTGGTTACTAAAACAACGTTCCGTTTCCTGAATACTCTCACCAACATCGGGCCTGCGCCAGAGCCCAACCTTACAGTTCTCTGGAGCCAACGCTTGCCGCGGGAGTTCAAGGACTACTCCTGCAAACTATCCGTAGAAACATCAGCTTTGCAATACGAAAACGACGACCTCATGTCCGCATACTTCTCGGACGACTACTCCATATCGTGCTGCGTCAGCGCCATGCGCACTGGAAAGGAGATGCAGTTCTTCGGCGCCCGCTGCAACGCGCCAAAGGTTTTGCTGTTGGCGATAAACAGCGGACGCGACGAGATAAGCGGCGAACAGATTGCCCCGAAACCGCCGTTCGAGATAGGCGACCACATGGACTATGACCAGGTCAAGGCGAATTTCATGTTCATGACTGACTGGCTCGCAGAGAACTACGTCAACGCCATGAACTTCATACACTACATGCACGACAAGTACTATTACGAGAGGATAGAGATGGCGTTGCACGACACCAAAGTCAAGCGCTTCATGGCCTTCGGACTAGCAGGGTTGAGCGTGGTGACTGATTCGCTCTCAGCTATAAAATACGCCAAAGTCAAGGCTGTACGCGACGAGCGCGGAATAGCCAAGGACTTCATCATAACCGGCGACTACCCGTCTTTCGGCAACGACGACCCGCGGCCCGACCACATAGCAATAGAAGGCGTTGTTGGTTTCATGAACGCGCTCAAGAGGCACCCCACCTACAGGAACGCCGAGCACACGTGTTCAATACTCACCATAACCTCCAATGTGCTTTACGGCAAGAAAACCGGCGCCACTCCGGACGGCAGGAAAGCAGGGGCGCCTTTCGCTCCTGGCGCGAACCCGATGCACGGCCGCGAACACAACGGCGCCATAGCCTCGCTCAACAGCGTCGCCAAAATCCCCTACTCTGCCTGCCTCGACGGCATATCCAACACGTTTACGACTGTGCCGGGAGTGCTTGGCAAGAGCGAGTCCGAAGTGACAGCTAACCTGCGCAACCTAATAGACGGCTACTTCATCAAGAACGGCCACCACATCAACGTCAACGTGCTCGACAGGGAGACGCTTGAGGACGCGATGGTGCATCCTGAAAAATACCCTAACCTGACCATACGCGTCAGCGGCTACGCCGTCAACTTCGTGAAGCTCAGCAAGGAGCACCAGCGCGAGGTGATCGCGCGCACTTTCCACGAAAAACTGTGATTTGATTGCTGAAGGAAAACGCAAAAACCGTTCCGCCTGTTATTCCGAAGGGAACGGAAAATCCGGATTCGCCGGGGATGCTGAAGGAAGCAGAAAAAACCCGGTCGCCTGTTGTGCTAAAGGGAAGGATACATTCAATTGAAAGCATGGGAGCACTTGACGGCCCGGGACTCCGTTTCGTGGTTTTCATGCAGGGCTGCCCACTTCGCTGCGTTTACTGCCAGAACATCGATGCCACGCCTCAATTCGGCGGCACGGAGAGGACAGTGGACGAGCTGATGCTCGAAATCGAAAAATGCCTTCCCTACCTGGAGAAAGGCGGGGTGACAATAAGCGGGGGCGAGCCGCTTGCGCAACCAGAGTTCGTGGCTGAACTTTTGAAGAGGTGCCGCGCCCGGGAAATTCATACTGCAATAGACACTTGCCTTTTTGCCCCTCGAAGCTCTTTGGAAAAAGTCCTTCCGTTCACGGATTTGGTCATGGCGAGCGTCAAGCAGCTCGACACAAAAAAGCATTTCGCGCTTACTGGCCGGGGAAACGAGGAAATACTTGAAAACATCCGGTTCGTTGCTGAAAGGAAGCCGTTGCGCCTGCGTTACGTCGTGATTCCCGGCTACACCGATTCCAAGAAAGACTTGGAGGCTTTAGCGGATTTTGCTTCCAGCCTCCCCAATCTCGAATGTGTTGAGCTGTTGCCGTACAACACGCTCGGCAAGCCGAAGTGGGAAAAGCTCGGGCTGAAGTACGCTCTTGAAGGCGTGCCCATTCCCACCGCAGCGCAGATGCGTTCTGCGGAGAAAATCCTTTTGAAGAAAAAGCTAAAGGTTTTGTTGGGGGCTTGAAACGTGGCGGCTTTCGTGTTGCCCGGCCATCGCCGCGTTATGGTTTGGCTATAAGCTCTGGTTGGAGCAGTATTTTCCACAGCGGGATGCGCGGAATGTCGGCTGAAAGGTCGATGTCTTTTTTCGTGACCAAACAGCCCCGCCATCCTTTCCTTCTTTCGAGATAGTAGCGCAGGTTGCGTTCATCGCTGCTCGTGATATGCTCCTGGTATTTGACTTCAGCTGCAACCTTGGCGGACGGCAGCACGATGTCCACCTCTGCCAGGGGGCTGCGCCAGAAATAATTTGCGCCCAAAACATTGAGGGCCGCGTTTTCAGCCAGGACTCCCAGGCCCGCGTCCGGCCGCAGGGCCGTAAGGATGCCGTTGTCCGCAAAAACTATTTTTTTGGCTGTTCGCCGCTGTTTAGCCTTGGAGGGAGTGAAGTTGACGGCTGTCCGCACCAGAAGCGCCTTCTCGAGCAGGGCGACGTTTGTTCCGGCTGTAGGGTGGCTGCAGCCAAGCGCCTCGGCTATGGGTTGAAGCTGATAGGTTGATGCGACGGTTCCGGACAGCACCTCCAATGTCTTGCTTAGCATGTCCGGGTTGGCTTCCGGAAACACTGCAGGCAAATCCTTGTAAAATAACGGGCCGAGGAGGGTTCCGTTGATGTAACCGGCGCGCGCTTCCTGCTGTGCTGTGGCTATCTCCGGTAACCCGCCGCTTTTGATGTACTCTTCTGCTTCGAGGAAAAAATCTTCAGCCCGGTTTGCCTCGTCGAGTGCCGAGCCGGTGAATGGTTTTCCTTTTTGCGCGAGTTTTTCCTTGAGGGTGAAAGGCGACACGCGGATTGTCTGGAACCTGCCGGCAAGGCTTTCCGAAGTCCGTTGGTCGAGCTCGATGGCAGAGCTGCCTGTTACCACGAACTTCAGGTCCGACCGGTCGTAGTGCCTTTTGAGGATGTCCTGCCAATGGGACACGAACGCCACTTCATCCAGGATGACCGTCTTTGCGCCCCGGCCTTGGAAAAACCTGATTAGCGAGTCAAGGTCTTCGGGCGTGGCGTTCATTGCCCTGTCGAATTCGAACCAGGCAACCTTTTTCGGGTCGCGTTCGGCAACTGTTTTCATCAGTTGCCGAGCAAGCACGGACTTGCCGGTACGCCGCAGGCCCCTGAGCACGGTAATGAACTTTGTCCGCCACGATGCCTCGAGCTCGCCGTACGCCTGCCGTTCCACAAGCGGGCCGGAGAGCCTCGGAAACTCGACCTTCGTTGTTTCCCAGTGCGGGTTTTGCCTCAAAGCCTCGGTTATAAAATCCATTTTATGAAACCTATATTTACATAAAATCCAAGATATAAAAAGATTTCGGTGGCCATGGTTGGGCGCCAAGCCGCTTTTTAAGCCGTTTGCGCTCATTCATCTCATGCCTGAACGCCGTGCCCAATTGGTGAACTCGCTTTCCAGCCACTTCGCCAACGCAGGCCATTCGATGGTCTGGGCGCTTCCGCACCGGGCAGCCTTCTTCTTTGACACCTGACTTTCGCAAATTCGGTTTTCAGCGGCCAGAAGCTCGATTTCTTTCGTTGAATGACGTGAAAACAAACGAAAAAGGAGTTGTTTTACGTCGCGCGTCGGAAAAACCGTATTGTTTTGGCTACCGTCCGGGCAATTTGCGAAACTTGAGTTGTTTAGTTGTCAAGCTGGGCCGCAAGTGGTACTTCGTGGACGAGCGGCTGAAGCAATTGCGGAACGTCAAAAACCCACACGACTTCATGGACTTCTAGCACTTTCTTTCCTTTTGACTTTTTTTTCTCTAGCGGAAGCTCTCTTTTTTTCGCATTTTTTCGAGACGTTCGGAAAGACTCTTTTCAAACTCTTTTAACTGGCCTTTTTGTTCTTTCCTTTTTTTCCGGGTTATTTCCATTATTTGTTCTAGGGTAGGCCTTCCTTTTTTGAGTTCTTCCTCGAATTCGTCCCTAAGCCTCATTAAATCCCCTGTTTGTGACATTCCTTTTTCCTCAAGTTCTACCCTTGCGGGACTCGTTTGTATGTCTTGCATTAATCTAAGGAATGCTTTTCGCAACCCGAAGGCCTCTAGCCTCATTATTTTCGCGGGCCCGAAGCCCGCTATTCTCTTCAACAAAGGGTCTTTCAGGTCTTCTTCAGAAACGTGACCATACAATAGTTTCTGTTCTCCTTGCTTGCAGAGCCATGTTAATGGGCCTAGGAGAATGCGGGAAAGGAAAACTCTGTAAGGCGAACGGTTTTTTTTATAACTTTCAAAAACGGCCTTGTGTTCCGGTCTCGTCGCCATGCGTTCGTTTTCCCGCAGGTTGTCTTCGCAATTAATGTTATTCATTCGTGTTCTAAGGTCATAGAGGCGCATGGGTGTGGGACAAAATTAATCGGCGTCTGATTTGACTACATCCTTCGTCACTATAACGTAGACCCGCCGATTCAAAAACCGCTTTGGCACGTCAACCTTCGCAGACGTACCCAACCGAGTCACTACCCTGTCCAAAAAACCCTCGATACGATTATTCGTCAACGTCAAAACGCTATCGCGCAACACTACTTTCCTCGACATGATTAATACTATCTATAGATAGGTTAATATATTTTGCGGTTGTTAACTGTCTTATGCGAATTACGAACGAGGAACTCGGTGACGTCTTGCAAAAGTT
>JACROM010000023.1 GCA_016214445.1 Microcaldota archaeon | reverse complement strand
TGGCATCAGGCCAAAGGAGGAATCGTCGGGGATGTCTGAAGGGGATGTGTAACGCCATCAGCATATCAAGGGGATACCGCAGCCATCCGAGCCATCAGGCGAGGGAGGCTGCGGAGGATGTCATTGTCGTTAACGTAACGCAAAACGATCTCCTTCCGAACAGTCTTCACCAGTGTATTCTCGCGCGTTCAAGCAACCGTTTAACTTTCTTGATTATGCCAAACCGCGAAAGTTCCACGAAATGATGCAAGCCACTTCGAGTGGCTTGCAGCACAGCACAAACCGCCTTAAGCGGTTTGTGTGGCAGCACAAATCGCCTCAACGATTTGTGAGGCCCCACAATTCCAAAGGAATTGTGTGGCATCGCAAATTCCTCGCAGAATTTGCGTCGTGCTGCAAACTAACGGTTTGCACGCATTTTCTTGGTTTGCTATAGCTTTTCCTGTTTCGAGGGAAAACACCTTGCGTGTGTTTTTCCACGTCTTGAGAGGTCTGAGCCCCTCTCGATGTTACAAACTGATTTTTTCAACAGTGTCCCTGCAACCGTTAAGCCTTAAAACACCCCTGCCGCTATTACAACCGGTGGTTTTCTAATGATCAAAGCGTCGGCACCGAACAAGATGCACTTTACCGGCGAACACAGCGTGGTCTACGGAGGCTACGCTCTTGTAGCGCCGGTTGAGGTCGGCGGCAAAAGGAACACTATCGCGCTCGAAGAACACAACTCGGAATTCAGGTTCGACGGCGACATCGGCTCCTCGTGGTTCGAGAACGGCGAAAAGAAAGGCGACGACATCTATAAACCAATGCTCGACATCGCTTCATTTGTTTCGGAAAAAATGGGCAAAACCGTTCCGAAGCTGAAAGCGGCCTTGGAATGGGCGGACGCGCCCAAGGGAACGGGCAACTCGGCCTGCCTTTCGGTGTGCCTTGCTTACGCTCTGTACAAGTTCTTCGGAAAAGAACCAACCCGCGAAGAGCTTTACGGTGCCGGATTCGTGGGCGACAACGCCTACCACGGCGGCAAGAGTTCAGGAGGCGACGTTACAGCTGTTCTGTCGGACAAAATCCAGAAGTTCAGGCGGGTTTTCACTGTTGAAGGAGTGAAGCCGGAATCGCAGGAAATCGAACTGCAGCTCCCAAAAGACACCGCCCTTGTTTTGGTTTCCTCGCACCGTGGAGGAGCGTGGGCCACCACTTCCGCGCTCATAGAACAGTTCGCCAAAGCCCACAATGTTTCAAAGAAACCCGCTGAAATGACCGACGCGGAAAGGAAAAAAGTTTACGCTCCGTTTGATTCCGTGGTGGAGAAAATCCAATCTCTCTGCACAGAAGACGCTTCAGCCGAAGCCTTGGGGAAAGCAATGGACGAGAACCACGCGCTCCTGGAAAGCGTTTCTACGCCTGACATTGACGGTGCGATTGGTTTGGCGAAAGACGCTGGTGGCGCGCTCGGAGGAAAACTGATTGGCGCAGGAGGAGCAGGTGGCTCGCTCATAGTGCTGGCGTGGACAAAGGACGTTGAATCCATAAGAGCAAAACTGAAAGAAAAGCGTTTCAACTCGTGGCCTGTCCAGTTCGCTTCAAGGGGACCTTCGGTAGATTGATTTGGCTTAAACCCCGTACGCCTTCCTCGCCTTGTAGCTAGTGTGCAGTATTTCCTTCGACTTCTTGCTCGATGGCTTGCCGAGGAACTCCTTGTACAATTGTTTTATCGCGGGGTTGTCTATGGAGCGCCTCAACGGGAGCGAAGCGTCCAAATCGTAGATTGCCTTGGCTCTCGCTTCAATCACTTTCTGCCTGCTCTCCCTGACCGGAATGGGCTGGCCGCCGCCTCCGATGCAACCGCCAGGACACGCCATCACTTCCACGAAATTGTACGTCTTTCGTCCGGAGCGTATTTCCTCCAACAGCTTCCTCGCTCCGCCCAAAGTCTGAGCTACCGCGATTTTGAGTTTCTTTCCGCCGATTACCAACTCGGTTTCGCGCACGTTCCCGAAGCCCCGCACTTCCTTGAACTCTATCCTCTCGTGCGGTTTGCCCGTAATTAGTTCAGCAGCAGTCCTTAGCGCCGCCTCGGTTACTCCGCCGCTCGCGCCGAAAATCGCGCCCGCGCCCGTAGTGATGCCGAAAGGAGCGTCAAACTCGCTCTCCGGCAAGTCGTTCAGTTCCAATCCCACTTCTTTGATCATTCTCGCCAGTTCGCGCGTAGTAAGAACCGCATCCACGTCTCCTTTCAGTTCCTTCCTCTTTATTTCGTACTTTTTGGCGGTGCACGGCATTATTGACACGACCGCTATGTCCTCGCGCTTCTTGCCGAGCTTTTCCGCGTAGTAAGTCTTGACAAGTGCGCCGACCATCTGGTGAGGCGACTTGCACGTCGACAGGTGCGGCAGCAAATCCGGGTAGAATTCCTCCACGAAGTTAATCCACGCAGGGCAGCACGAGCTGGCCAGATGGGTTTTTCCTTCCTTTACTGCTTCCACCAGCTCGGAAGCTTCTTCCATTATGGTCAGGTCCGCTCCGAAGTTGGTGTCGAACACTTCGTTAAAGCCAAGCCGCTTCAAAGCAGTTACGAGTTTTCCTTTAACCAATGTGCCTGGAGCGCAGCCGAACAGTTCGCCGATTGAAACACGGATAGCCGGCGCGACCTGCACTACCGCGCGCTTTCCGGATTTCAGCAACGCCCATACCTCCTCGACCGAGTCGGTTTCGCTCAACGCGCCAGTCGGACAAACAATAGTGCACTGGCCGCACGCGACGCAGTTTGTCTCGCTCATGTTCTTGCACAAAGCAGGCGTGACGATGCTCGCGCATCCCCTGTTTGCGAAATCGTAAACGCTTACGCTTTGAACATCTCGGCATACGCGAACGCACCGCCCGCACAGGATACACTTGTCCAAGTCCCGCTTGATGGACGGGCTGGTTTCATCTATGAAGTGGCGCTTGTCGTGCATCCTGCAGCCGAAATCGCGTATCCCGAATTCATAAGAAAGGTTTTGCAGCTCGCACCTGCCGTGCTTTTCGCAAGTCTTGCAGTCGGCGGGATGCGACGCGAGAATGAGCTTGAGCAGTTCTTTTCTTGCCTCCCTCAGCCGGGCGGTGTTCGTCCTGACGACCATTCCCTCCTGTACCGGCGTGACGCAAGACGCGGGCAGGTTTCTGCGTCCCTCTATTTCTACAACACAAAGCCTGCACGCGCCGTAGTTCTCCAAGCCTTCGTAGTGGCACAAAGTTGGTATGCGCACTTTTGCCTGCTTCGCTGCCTCTAGGACCGCAGTGCCTTCGTCAACCGAAATCTTCGATCCGTCAATCGTCAAATTGATTTTCTTCATTTTCCCATCCCGCAAACATAAGAGGGGCACTTTCCGTCTGCGTGCGCCTCGAAGTCTCTCGCAAAATTCTTCATCGCCGACACCAACGGGTTTGTTGCTCCTTGGCCCAAACCGCAGAACGCGGTGTCGCGTATCAGCTCCGATAGCTTGGAGATTTTTTCAAGTGTTTCCCTGTTGCCCTTTCCGCTCGTCAAATCTTCGAGCATCTCGTACAACCTTGTTGTACCTTCCCTGCATGGCGTGCATTTCCCGCAGGACTCGTCGCGCGTGAAACGCATGAAGTGTTTTGCGACGTCAACAGGGCAGCATTCTTCCCCAAAAACGACCACTCCGCCCGAACCCATTACAGTTCCCTCGTCCTGCATGGTCTCGAAATCAAGGGGAACATCGAGCTGGTTTTCCTTCAAACACAGTCCAGCAGGCCCGCCGCTCTCTATCAGCTTCGGCTTTCCATCTAGCCCGCCGATTCCGTGCACGAGTTCCTTCAGGTTGAATCCTATAGGCACCTCGTACGCGCCTGGGCGCTCGACGCTCCCGGTCAGGCAGAAAACCTTGGTTCCTTTGCTTTTTTGCGTGCCGACCCCGTTGAACCAGTCTGCGCCTTTGGAAAGAATCATGGTGACGTGCGCCAAAGTCTCCACGTTGTTGATGTTTGTAGGCGAATCGTACAGTCCCCTTTGAGCAGGGTAAGGCGGCCGCGCCCTGGGGGTTCCGCGCTTTCCCTCTATAGCTTCAATCAAAGCGGTTTCCTCGCCGCACACGTACGCTCCAGCGCTCTTCACCACTTCCACGTCGAAACCAAAGCGCGAACCAAGTATGTTGTCGCCCAAAAAGCCCTTCTTTCTAGAGTCCGCTACTGCCTTCCTCATCCTCTCCGCTGCCAGCGCCTTTTCCGCGCGCACGAAAACGTAACCTTTCGATGCGCCTATGGCGTAAGAGGAAATTATCAGTCCTTCCAAGACTTTGTGGGGGTCGCCTTCCATGAGCATCCTGTTCATGAAAGCGCCTGGGTTGCCTTCGTCGGCGTTGCAGACGTTGTACCTTGTTTCTCCTTTAGCTGCCCTGCAGAACTGCCATTTTTTCGCTGCAGGAAAACCAGCGCCCCCTCTTCCCCTCAATCCGGTCCTGTCCACTTCGGCTATGACTTTCTCAGGAGCCATCTTCAGCGCTTTCTTCAAGCCCTCATAGCCTCCTGCCTTGATGTAATCGTCAATGTTTTCCGGGTCAATTTCGCCGCAATTCCCGTTAACCCTTCTCACTTGCTTTTTCCAGTTTGCGCTCTGCTCCAGTTCCTTCCTCGTCATGCTTGCGGACTTGAAATTGCCGGCCTTTATTTCCCGCGCTATCTTCTCCGCCTTTTCCTTTGAATCAACGTGCGCGTAAAAAACAGGGCCGCTGCTTGTTTCCACTTCCACCAGCGGCTCAAGGTAACAAAGCCCAATACAGCCGACCTTCTTGACTTCCGCCCCGCTTTTTTCTAAAGCTTTTATCGCTTGCTCGGCGCCAGCTCCCAAGCCGCACGAACCAACGCCTATCTTCACTATCATAGAATCACTCGTATTGCTTCAAGTGCCGTGTGCAACCGCTTTCCTCTACCTTCGTCTTTAATCATAGAATCACTTGTATTCCGCAAGAATCTTCGGTATGCTCTTAAGCTTCACTTTTACGTGGTCCTTCCCGTCTATTCTTATTACGGGCGCCAACGCACACTCCCCAAAACACCTCACCACTTCCAGCTCGAATTTTTTGTCCTTGGTGACGCACCCTTCGCTTATTTTCAGTTCCTTCTTTAAAGCTTCAAGCACGTTCAAGCCTCCTTGCGAGTGGCAAGATGTTCCGGCGCACACCTGGACCAGATGTTTCGCGCTCTTGCCAAGGCGGAAGTGGGTGTAGAAAGTGGCTACGCCGTAGACTTCGCTTAAAGGAACTTTGTATTCTTCGGAAACCCTAACCAAGTCCCCTTTTTCAAGATGGCCCTTCTTTTCCTGGATTTCCTCCAGAACGCTGACAATTCCTCCGGCTATTTCTTTCGGGTTTTTGTCTTTCAAACTGAACCACTCCTGAATTCGAAGTAAGAGTACAATTCCATGGGAAACCACTGTTAGCGTAGATTACGTTATGCCCTTAAAAATAGGTTGCGGTCACTTCGAACCCAAAAGCTCTTTGGCGCGTTGAACTGAAACGTTCTTCTCTCCGGCCATCTTGTCCGCGATTTCCTCTATCTCCTTTCCATGCGCGCCAGCCATTACCGCGATGTTTTTCGCGTGCAGCCGCATGTGCCCTCGTTGGATGCCTTCGGTAGCTAAAGCCCGCAAGGCGGCGAAGTTCTGCGTCAACCCTACTGCCGCGATGATTTCAGCAAGCTCGCTTGCCTTTGTTACGCCCATTATCTTCAACGCTATTTTCGCCAACGGGTGGGTTTTGGTTGCTCCGCCCACTATTCCGATGGCCATGGGCAGTTCAATCTCCCCGACGAGGTCGCCTTTCTCGTTCTTGTAGTATTTTGTAAGCGGCTTGTACTCCCCGGAAAGGGAAGCGAAAGCGTGCGCCCCTGCCTCGACAGCGCGCCAGTCGTTTCCAGTTGCGATGAGCACTGCGTCTATGCCGTTCATCGCGCCCTTGTTGTGGGTGCACGCCCTGTAAGGGTCGGCTTCCGCGAAAGCATACGCATCCAGAACTGCTCCAACAACCTCGCTGCCTTTGAACGCGCCCTTGGTGCTCTCCTCCAAGGCTTCCTTTGTCCACACTGTTTTCGCTTTTACTGTGCGGTGCACTGCCAAATTCGAGATAATCCTCAATCTCACTTTTCCGCCGCTCAGCTTCTCCAGTTCAGGCGAAAGGATTTCACACATGGTGTTTATTGTGTTCGCGCCCATTGCGTCCTGAACATTAACGAGCAAATGCACTATGAGCATGTCGCCCCGTTTGCTCTTGAGGTGCCTGCACTCTATGCCCTTTGCGCCTCCGCCCCTTGAAATGAGCATTCTGTCCTTTTCATTTGCTTTCGCGACCAGTTCCTTCTTTTTGGCTTCGATTGCCTCGATTGCCTTCGGTACGTCCTTCACTCCCAACAATTGGATTTGGCCTATCATTACGGGCTCGGAAGCTTCGGAAGTGAAGCCTTCGGACAGCTTGGCTGCGTTGGCTGAAGCTGCCACAACTGAAGGCTCCTCGACCGCCATTGGTACTAAGCGTTCAATGCCGTTGACCTTGAATCCCGGAACCACTCCGAAAGGCAACGGGAACGTGGAAACAACGTTCTCGATCATCCTGTTCGCTGTTTCCAAATCCAAAGCGCTTTCCTTTGCCAGCAGGGCTTTCTCTTCTTCAGTCAGCTTTGCTTCACTCGCCAACTCGTCCAGCCTTTCTTTCGGAGCCTTTTTCCTAAACTCTTTGCTGAGCGTCATACTGCCCTTAATGTTTTTTGCCTGTTTTAAAACAGCCGTCTGTATGGCGTTTGTCGAAGTGGTGGGCCTGCTTTCCTCTCGGGTTTGCCCTCCTTCGTTCTGTGGCATTTGTCGAAGTGTGTTATGCTTTTTAAGGCCGGAAGCGCCAGAAAGACAGGGGAGTAACTGTTCGCTTGAGTTCGGTTCAGTTTTAGGGGCTTGAGTTCAGTTTAGTTTTATAGCTAGTTCAGTTTTAGTGGGTTAGTCACATGAAAGCGGGAATCATAGGTTATGGAGTAGCAATTCCGTCCCTGCGCATCACTGCTGAAGAGATAGGCCGTGTTTGGGGCAAGGACGGCAAACGAATAGCCGCAGGCTTGGGAGTGAAGGAGAAGGCGGTTGCCGCGATAGACGAGGACTCCGCCACTCTTGCAGTGGAATCAGCCCGGAGGGCAGTTAAACACGCGGGCATAGACCCCCAGAAAATAGGAGCTATTTACGTGGGCAGCGAAAGCAAGCCCTACGCTGTCAAGCCAACAGCAACAATAGTGGAAGACGCGATAATGGCAGGCCCGAAAGTTATGGCTGCAGACTACGAGTTCGCGTGCAAGGCAGGCACTGCGGCAATACAGAACTGTCTTGGCCTAGTTAAATCAGGAATGGTAGAGGCTGGAATGTCCGTTGGAACTGATACCGCGCAAGGCAGGCCAGGTGACGCGTTGGAGTTTTCCGCTTCATCTGGCGCTGCAGCCTTCTTGATAGGAAAGGAAAACATCATAGCTGAAATAACGTACACTTGCTCCTTCACTACAGACACGGCCGACTTCTGGCGCCGCCAGCACGAGGAGTTCCCGCAGCATGCCGGACGCTTTACCGGCGAACCGGGTTACTTCAAGCACGTCACTAACGCCGCTAAAATGATGTTCGAGGAAACCATGACTTCGTCGAAAGACTTCGACTACGTCGTGTTCCATCAGCCGAACGGCAAGTTCCCTGTACGGGTTGGCAAGATGCTAGGTTTCGAGCCGGAACAGGTGAAGCAAGGCCTCATCACGCCGTTCATAGGGAACACTTATTCCGGCGCGGCCATGATAGGCCTTTCTTCGGTATTGGATGTTGCCAAGGAAGGCGACCGGGTAATGGTTGTTTCCTACGGAAGCGGGGCTGGCAGCGACGCCTTCGACATCACGGTCACCAAGGAAAACGAGAAGAGGAAAAGCCAGCCGACTGTGGCTGAATTGTTGGCAAGGAAAGAGTACATAGACTATTCGATTTACGTTAAGCACAGGAGGAAGTTGAAGTCATTATGATTCGCGAGCAAAATGGTTTTTCAGTTTTCTTTCTTTTCGGTAGGCCGCATTTTCTTTCTTTCGGAAAAGAAAGAAAAGGCGACCATGTGAAGCACAGGAGGAAATTGAAGTCTTTATAGTTTGAAGTTGAGTTGAAAATTATGAGAAGCGTGTCAGTCATTGGTGTCGGCCAGACCAAATTCGACGAGCACTGGGAACTCAGCTTGAGGGACCTCATAGCCGAGGCCAGCATCAAGGCAATCCAGGACGCAAACGTCGGCAGCAAAGATCTCGAGGCGATATTCGGCGGATGCATGGCAGCAGGCAGGTTCATCGGCCAGGAACACATCGGCGCGCTCATGGCGGACCAGCTTGGCGTCAACCCCCTGCCCGCGATAAGATGTGAGGCGGCCTGCGCTTCAGGCGGCGTCGCGCTCAGAATGGCTTACCTTTCAATCGCATCTGGCGCCTATGACGTGGTGGCAGTAGGCGGAGTTGAGAAGATGACCGACGTGAGCACCGAGGACGCTGCAATAGCTTTGGCAGGAGCAGGCGACCAGGAGTGGGAACTGTTCAATGGAGCAACATTCCCGTCGATTTACGCCTTGATGGCACGAAGGCATATGCACGACTTCGGCACAACCGAAGAGCAGATGGCGCTTTGCGCTGTTAAAAACCATGCAAATGGCGCGTTCAACGAGTACGCCCAATTCAGGACGCCTTTCACGCTCGAACAGGTAATGAACTCGGGTTACGTCGCGGAGCCGCTCAAGCTGTTGGACTGCTCGCCGATAAGCGACGGAGCCGCTTCACTGATATTGTGCACTTCCGAGAAGGCGAAACAATTCACGGACAAGCAAGTTGAAATCGTCGCCTCCACCCAGGCTTCGGACACTTTGTCTTTGCACGACCGCAAGACCATGACTGGCATGTACGGGACCGAAGTAGCTGCTAAGAAGGCATATGAGCAGGCGAAAATCTCGCCAAAGGACGTAAATGTTCTCGAGTGCCACGACTGCTTCACCATAGCGCAAATCATGGCGTTGGAGGATTTGGGTTTCTGCAGGAAAGGAGAAGGCGGAAAATTCGTCGAATCCGGCGGTATAGACAAGGACGGCGAAATACCTACCAACATGTCAGGAGGTCTCAAGGCAGTAGGCCATCCCGTAGGCGCCTCGGGTGTGCGCGAAGCAATAGACGTAGTACGCCAGCTCCGCGGAGACGCGCCCAAGGAAACGCAGGTAGCTGACGCGGAAATAGGAATGAGTCATAATGTCGGCGGTTCTGGTGCTACTGTGGTTCTTCATGTGTTCAAGAGGAGATTTTAGGATGGTGTTGAGGTTTTTGAGATGAAGGAAGCATTGCCTTTGATGTGGAGCAGCGTCTTGG
>JACROM010000072.1 GCA_016214445.1 Microcaldota archaeon | reverse complement strand
CGGGGATGTCTGAAGGGGATGTGTAACGCCATCAGCATATCAAGGGGATACCGCAGCCATCCGAGCCATCAGGCGAGGGCGGCTGCGGAGGATGTCATTGACGGAACTGCACGAAAAACAGCCACGCCAATGGAAACGCCTCAAAGGCTGCTCAGAAGAAAGGCTATACCTAGAACTCAAGAAAACGGAAGACAAATAGCCAGCACTTTAGTGCCGGGTAATTCACGCCCTGGGCTTCGCGCTGATGTTCGCGCTCGCGTTCTACGCTGCGGGGGTCTTGAGGTCTTGAAGGTGCTTTTTGTTTCTCAAAATGCTTAATAAGGCCCGGAACGCTAAGGAGCGTATGGACTCAAGTTCTTGGGCAGGTTCTTTGAAGGAGTTAAGTTCGAAGCCGTTTGTTTTGGCCGTTTACCTGTTCGGTTCCCGCGCAAAGGGCACGGCCAGGCCGTACTCGGACGCCGACTTGTGCGTCGTGAGCGAAACGCCGCTATCCCGTGCGGAGAAGGAAGACGTTCTGGGTTGCGCTTCAAAAAATGTTGACGTGCGGGTCTTTTGGGACCTGCCGCTTCTCCTTCGTTTCAAAATGTTGAAGGAAGGGGTTTTATTGCACTCAAAGAACGAGCTGAAGCTCCACCGCGTCACGGTACGCGCGCTGCGCGACTACCTTGACTTCAGCAGCGTCATCAAACGGTTTCTTGGTTGATGCAAAAAATGTACGACCTCCAGCGCCTGAAGCAAATTTTTCTGGACATGGACCGGTATTTCGGCGACTTGGCTTCGTTGAACGCGCGGCACGCCAGCGACTTGCGCGACCGCAAGACGTTTTACGCCGCATCGATGGTCTTGTTTTCCATCCTGAACCGCGCCATAGATTTGGGCGAAGAGATAGTTGCCGCGAAAAAACTCGGCGTGCCGTCCACCTACCGCGACATTTTCAGGCTTCTTTCTGAGGCCAGCCTGATTGACGGGAAACTGGAGAAGGAACTGTCCTCGCTTGTGGGCTACCGGAACATGTTGGCGCACGAATACAGCGATTTTTCCGAAAAGGACGTTTTCCGCATCCTGAATTCGGTTCACGCGGTGCGGCTGTTTTCGCAGAAGATGCAGCAGCTGGTTTCAACAGACAGCTCCGGCTGACGCCGTTATCTCTTCACGCGTTTTTCCGCCTTCGCTTTTCTTCGTTTTACGCCTTCGGCTTCGCGCGGTAATGTTCGCGCTTCCTTTTTGAGGTTGTGCCATATTTTGGTTGTGCCTTCTTTGAAGCTGTGCGCTCTTTTGAGACCGTGCCCACTTTGAGGCCATTGCAGACCCTTCACCTTTCTGCGACAACTGCTGCGCTGGCAACTTTTGAGACCGTGCCCACTTTGAGGCCATTGCAGACGTTCTTATTTTTGCGATGCGCTATTACCGTAACGCGCAGGGCCGCAGGGAACGGAAAGAGCGTCACTCGAGGAGGAAGGCCTGCTGCACTCAACTGAAACACTCGAAAGCATTGGGCGTCCCCGGGAACGAAAAGCTCGTCATTCCAGCAGGAAGAGCCACAGGGGGACGATGCGGATTGTCCTGCCGTCATCAGTGCGTTTCGTCCCGAAATCGTTTCTCGTGACGAGCACGCCCCCTCTTGAGGAGCTGAAGTGCTTGAAGAAGGAATGGAAGCACTTAAAGTCCTCCGGGTTCAGCGCCCGCTGGTACTTGACTTCAACAGGCACCGGCACGCCGTCGTCCTCGAAGACGAAGTCGGCCTCGTGCTTGTTTTTCCAGTAGTGAAGCTTCGCGTGCTTTCTCTTCAGGTGGTTGAATACCGCGTTTTCGGCCAGCGAGCCGAAATCACCTGCCTTGAAAAACGCCGTGTGCAGGGCGTTGTCCGCTGCGAAGACTTTCTTCTCTTTCTTTATCTGTTGCGCGGAGCTTCCGGAATAGTGTTCGACGAAGCAGATGAGGAACGAGTTGGAGAGGTATTCTATGTAATTCTGGGTTGTCTTCAGGTTCGTTTGCAGCGTGTCCGCCACCCTACGGTAGCTGAACCTCTGGCCGATGTTCTGCAGGAGGAACCTGCAAAGCCTTTCCAGCGCAGCTGCGTCCTTGACTTCCCACAGCTTGATTATGTCCTTGTATATTATCGTCTCGAGGTACAGCCGCGCAATCTTCGTTTTTTCGGCCGGGTCGTCCTCGGTTATTATCTGCGGGAAGCCGCCGTACTCGAGGTACTGTTGCAGGCGCCTGTCCAAGTCCAGGGGCGCGTATTCCGCATACCAGTCTGCCGCGTCCTGGAGCTTGACGCCCTTCAGTTCCAGGAACTCCCGGAAAGAGAACGGGTGGACGCTTACCGGCCAAAACCTGCCGGTCAGCAGGTACATGTCCCTGCTTTTGGAAAGCACGGCGCTCGACCCGGAAACAACCAGCTTAACGGTTTTCCTGAACCGGTCGTACGCGTTTTTCAGTTGCCTCTCCCAGTCCCTGAAGTATTGGACTTCGTCCAGAAAAACGTATTTTTTCCCTTCCGCCGAGGCGTTGAAGGTGGAAACGATGTCGTGGACGCCTTCGAAGAGGTTTTCCATGGTGGCGTCGTCGCAGTTGACGAGGAGGATGTTCCGCGGGTTCACTTTCTTTTCCCTGAGCAGGGATGCTATCGTCTGGTACAGGAGCGTCGTCTTGCCGGACCTGCGTATCCCCGAGACTATCGTCACGTCGTCCTTGTCCAAGTTCCTCGTTATTTCTGCGAGGTGCTCGCGCCTCTCCAAGCCCAGCAATCCGCTCGGCACCTCGCCAGTCAGCCACCACGGGTTGAGTTCCTCGAGCGCGCGCAGTTTTGCCAAGTCCGCCATGCAACCTTTTTAGGCAAACCAGTATTTAAACATTGCCTTTTTGAACAGTAGACTAATCAAAATCGTGTAGATTTTGAGTAGTTCGGTAGTCAAAATCGCTAGTTCTGAGTTTGCATTTGGCACTTCAAATTGTAAACTGCAGTTGTCACTTTTCAGCTACTTTTTGCAAGGTGCAAGCGAAGATTTAAGCGGTGCGGCTGTTTTCGCGGAAGATGCAGCGGCTGGTTTCGGCGGAAAGCCCCGGCTGAAGCATATGCCCCAATGCGTTTTTTCGCTCGTTTCCCTTTCCTCTGTTTCGAGTGTTTCCTCTCTTAGGTTTTCCAACTGCAAAAATCACCTTTATATATTCCGAAGCGGCAAAACAACTCATGGCAGACGCGCTCGACTTCCGTTTCTATGCCCTCTTCGGTTTAGCCTTCGCCGTCATGTTCTACGCGGCCGGGCCACAGCAAGTCTTAAGCGGTTTGGCGGTCCAAAGAGGGCTGTCTTCTTCTTCTGCTGTGTTGTTTGCCTCCGAACAGCCCGCGTTGACGTTGTACAACATGAACAAGCTGAACATTTGGTTTGCTGAGCCGGACGGTCTGGACAAAAATCTTAAAACGTTTTTGGAAAAACAAGACAAGATAAAACCATTGATTGAGCATGCCAAAGATGCCGTCACAATCTCTTACACGAGAAAACAGACTGCTTCAGATAAAGGCGTCATCACTATTGTGCTCGACGACGGAAAGTTGGACGTAGAATTAGACTGCGCGGATAATAAGGTTAATGCCACCGTTTGTGAGGCTTTAGACTCAGTCGCGCAAATGCTCGTGGCTTTCTTGCTGGATGAGACGAGCAATGATGATACAACTAAGAAGCTTTCAGGGTATTTTAGCTCAAGCGGCAGCGGTGGTGTGACATGTACGGTTACTGCCGGCAAGAGTACCGCAACGAGTCTAACCGTCGAGTGCAGAAAACTAGAGGGGGGGGGAAGTGACGCCGGAAGTACCGGGATACTATAGTTGAGTTGTTTGATGAGTTATACCAAACCTTGAAAGTTTCACGAAACTTTCAAGCTGTTTGGTAGGTAGTAACCCGCGGCTCTTTCGTTGTTTTATTTCCGCGGGTTACTATAGTTGTGTTGCTCTAGGTGTTTGAGTGTTTTGGTGAACAATGTCTTTTCTTGAGTCTTTCAGGAACTTCTGGCTTTTGATGATAGGCGTTGCCGTAGTGTTCAGTTTGTTTTTGTTCGGGCAAGGCAGCGTTACTGGTTTTGTAACTGCAGACGGTGGCGGCAGCGGTTGCGTTGCTAAAATAACTTCCTTTGACTTTCAGAGCGCCAGCATAAGTGCGTTAGAGTCGCCAGAGCTTTTCGACGGAGACCTAGTTTTTACTGCTGTTGCTGAAAAAGAGAAGAAGCTCCACGAGTCCGAAGGCATTAAGTTGTCCGTAGGGCTTTCAGGAGCTTGGAAGAAAAAAGGGGAAGACGTAGAGTCTCCGCAGTCTTTCTGGAAAACGTTTTGTGCCGAAGGGAAAGATTGCGAGAAGCTGGATGAAAAAACGTTCACGCTTCGGAACGACGGCTCGTATTCAATAAAGCTTTCGCGGCTCGGGTTAAAAATTCAAATGATCATCGACCCGGCGTCCAAGAAGAAAAGCGACAGGATAGCGTACGAATTCTTGTGGACCGGCAAAGACAAAACGCGGAAGAGCTTCAGCATCAACAACAAAGGCAAGGTGAGGGTGAGGCTCGCTTTGGAAAAAGACAACTGCAAGGCCGAAGATAAGAAAGACTTTCCTCCGCAGGGGCTTGTGGAAGCTAAGCCAGTGCCTAAGACAGGCGGCTTCGGCATGATGGACTACGGCAAAACCCGGCCTGCCGCAATTGAGCCGGCTGCAGGAAAGCTTCCGGCTGGAATGGCTGGAATGCAGGGCGCGGAAGGCGAGGCTTTTGTTCCGCCAGAACTGTTGACTGGCGCTCACAAGGCGCAAGCAGTATTCTTCCGGCCTTTGAAAGCCAACCTCAAACTTCAACTTCCAAAGACCCGCTCGTTCAAAGAGAGGTTGGAGCTGGATCTTGGCGCAGACGCGGAATTGTACGTGGGCAGGCTTCAGCCGCCGTCAGGGGCCTTTGAAACCAAGTACACGTTTCTTGCCCCAATCAAACCGAATCCGGTTGCCTCGAAAGTAGTTTTCTACGCTGATAAAGGCTACAGCATTTTGCGGTGCGGTCCGCGCCCAAGCGAAGTGCTCAACGGTCCGACCAGCCTAATGTGCTACGTGGGCGAGTTTTCGCAGTTTACCCTGGAAACTTACGTCAAGAACAAGCAGGCCGGAGGCATGGGAATGATGCCGGAGCAGACGCCCGCCGGTTCGAAAACAACTGCACCCAAGAAGTTGAGTGGAGGGCTGCAGGGCTGGGGGGACGTTGTTTCAGCCTATGCCGCGCACGCTGTTTTCTTCCAACCACCCTCTTCCTCTTCAGCGTCCTCTTTCTTCGAAAAATTCAATTTCAACGGCCCTGAATCGCTATCGCTTCCAAAAGAGTTTGGTTTTGACAATGCCGTGATTGTTGTAGGCGGCGACATCGTGGACCAGAATGGCTTCACTTTCACGAACGCCAAGTCAAACCCTGCCTCGCGGGTTGTTCTTCGTCAGATCGGCCAAGGCGACCTCTGGTGCGTCCAGGAAAGCCAGGCGCAGTTTGTCAAAGGCGGCCCGAGCGGCGTAATGTGCTATTACAGCAGGCAAGGCAGAGTTGACCCTAACACGCCGTCAGCGCCGTTTCCATTCCAGCCAATTGGAGTGGAATTATACAATTGACGCGGACAGCTGGGTTGCAGCCGCCGGGGGGCGCGTTGCCGCTGTTGCCGGGAGCCGCCGTCAAGTCCAAAGACCGTTTTCCTGATGTCAGATGTGAACGAAATCTTCCTGTTCTGCGGGGATCTGGCTAAAGCGGCTCCTGCCGCGCCTTCTTCATAGTAGGCTCCAACTGCTCGCTTAAAGCCCCTGCCACTTAAGCTCCAGTTGCTCTTTTGAAGCTCCCGCTTAATTGTGTAGAAGTCTCCCGCTCTTCAGGCCCCGCCTGCTTAGTCTCAATTCCGTTTAGCGGTTCCCGCCAGTTGAAAGAACCGGGGTTTCACAGTTTACTTAGATTTTTCAGGAACTCTATCTTCCACTTCTTGACAAACAGGTGTTTTCGCCAGTCGGGCGTTTACTCGCTGGCAGCAAAATGTAGTGATTGACCGACAAAAAGCGCGTGTTTAAGCGTGTTTTAGCGAAAAATCTGGCTTAAAACTGCAAAACGAGCTAAAAGTGGCGCATAATGTGGTGTCATTAAGACAAAACGTAAGCATTTTGTAGTTTTATCCAAACAAAATGTTTATATTTTGGTTTTGCATATATTCAGAGCATGGATGCGGCAATAATCGAGAAAATAATCGTGAACAGCGAGAAATTGAAGGAGTGGGCTTCGCAATACCCAAAAAAGCGTTACTTGTACGAAAAGGCGCTCGGCGTAAGCGGCGAATACTTCGTGGGGATTTGCGGCCTCCGGGGAATAGGCAAGACAGTTCTGCTGCTGCAGCTTGCCCGCGTCGCCGAAAACTCGGTTTATTTTTCAGCCGACGCAACCTATCTTTCGCCCTACTCCCTGTATGACGTCGTTGACGCTCTCAGGAAGCAGGGGTTCCGGAACATATTCATAGACGAAATACATGTAAACGCCGCATGGGCGGAGGATGTAAAGACGGTCTACGATGAGCACGACTGCCGCCTGTTTTTCAGCGGCTCCTCCAGCCTGAAAATACGGCAAAGCGGGGCAGACTTGTCGCGCCGCGCGATAATGCTTGAACTCCTGCCCGTTTCTTTCAGGGAATACCTCAACATACGCCGCGAGTTTGAAATCCCGCGTTATCCTTTCGAGGAGCTTCTGGCAAACCGCCGCGACATAGCACTTAAGCACTCGGAAGCCGCCCAATATTTCGATGAGTACATGCGGTTTGGCGGCGTGCTTTATTCCGGCGAAGGGTTCAGGGAAGCAGTCGAAAACAGCATCGAGAAGATAATAACGAGGGACCTTGCTGCCTTGCGCAGCATAAGCATAAAGTACGAGGCGGATGTCAAACGCCTTCTTTACCACTTGGCGGCATCCCAACCGTACGAGTTCAGTTACAACTCGGTTTCCCAGAAACTTGGTTTGGACAAGACGCTTTTGATACGGATGCTGGCGGACCTGCAAAACGTTGGCCTGTTGAAGATAGTGCTGCCTTGCAGGAATGTTGGCGTTGACGTAAAAAAAGAACCAAAGGTGTACCTGACCGTTCCATACCGTTGCTTCTTCAGCGCTTCGCCTGAACGCGGGGCCTTGCGCGAAGAATTCTTCGCCAACCACGCGCCCATCGATGGATACTACAAAACGCGGCGGGGCGAGAAAACGCCCGATTTCAAGGTCAGCGACGTCGTTGTCGAAGTTGGAGGTTCCTCCAAGAAGGCAGTCCAGAACCCGGACGTTATAGCGTCCGAGGCCATGGTCTTCGACGCTCCCCGCGCGCCGCTCTTCATTTTCGGCTTCTTGTATTGAGCTACTTCTCACCTTTTTGCGAGAGCGTTGAGAAAAGCGTTCTTCCACTTCTTGAACGAGTGGACGTTTTCCCCGAGGAACTTCAGGTCGTCCGGGTCGAAGCCCTTTACTGTCTCGGCGAGTTCGCGCGAGCAGCGTTCGAGCCCGTGCCTTTCCAGCAATTTCCCGTAGGCGTCCAAGTCAACTGGCGCGCGCATCAGGAGCGTGAGGATGTCGATAGAGTCTTTCCTGCCTTTGACCGAACCTTTGCGTTCGGCGTAAGCGCCCTGCTTCATTATCAAAAGGTCCAAAGGCAACGCGAGCTTCGAGTAGTGGGGGACGTAAACGTCGATGTCGAACAGCCCGCCCTTTACTTCGTACTTGCGCAGCCGGTCGTTTTTTTGCAGGTCGTATCCGGCCTTGAGGCGTTCGAGTGTCGCAAAGTCCACGATGATGTCGATGTCCTTGGACTTGTGCTGTCTGGTCCAGAGCCAGACTGCCCAGCCGCCTATGAGTGTGAAGGAGAACTCGCCGCGCAGCTGCTGTAGCTTCTTCCAGGAAGCGTCAGTTGCCGAATCATTCCAGTATTCCATGGTCGCCCCGGAGGAAACCCAGGTTTCCTCCTGGCCCGAACGGAGCTTTCCGACTGTCGTTGCACGACAGTCGGTTCCAACCGTTGGCCTCGCCTCCTTCCTCGTTGATGAACCCACTACAACGCCCCTCTTGCATCCATGGTCGCCCCGTTCTTCGGCACTTTCTCATTCCAGTATTCCACGAAGTCTCCCCTCCAGCGCTTCCAGAAACTCTTTCGCGTACCATTCGCGCATGTTCCACAGGTCGACGTACAAGTGCGGTGTAGTAACGCAACTTTTTTCTGCCGGGAAACCATTTGCCGCCATCACGAAAAGGTTCGGCGGCCCCTTCCGCGGAGGAAACCGTTTCCTCACTTCCGCCAAGTCAGCTGCGTAGGCATAAACCTCGCCATAGTCGGCCGGGGCCTCGCCGAACAGCAGCCTGTACGCGCTATATCCTGTAAAAACAGTTCCAGCGGGCATGCTTCTCTCTATTGTCCTCGGCGGGGCGTCAACCCGCGTCTTGTATGCGATGTCTTTTTCCAGGTTCCGGCGGCTCGCCCAGTAAAGGAGCGCCTTTTTCGCGTCCTGCAGGACGAAGCTCCGCCTGTTCACCTGGACCGCGCCTATGCGCTCAAGCGACTTTACAGCAGCGTTGACCATGCTAATTGAAAAGCCGAGCTTTTCGCTAAGGCCTTTCTGCGTGAACTTCCGGTTTCCTTTCAGCGCGTCTGCCAGTATGGCTGCATAGGCGATTTCCTGTTTCTTCATGTTTCGTTTTTTGTCTTCCGGCCTATTTTAATGTTTCGATTTTCTCCGAAACATTAATTAACTACAAATTAGGAAACCGAAACTTACTCTAGTCATGGCGGATACTCGTGCAAACATTTTTATAGTGGTCTTATCATGGAATATCCATGGAAAATATACGGATGACCGTTGATTTGGCCGGTGTGCCTGCAAACGTGGTAAGGCTAGCTGTCCGGAAGGGCTTTTCCGGGTCAATGAACGATGTCATACGAAACGCTTTAGTAGTCTACGGTGAAAGGTATGGTCTGCTCGACGATGACGGCGAGCTTGATGAGGGGTTTGGACGCTCCCTTCAGCAAGCTGCCAAGGAGAAGGGCATTTCAACCAAGGAACTGAAAAAACGTTTGAAACTATGAGTCTGGAATGGAAAGCGTCGGCTGTAAAAGATTTGGAAGGCCTAGACTCCACGATACAAGGGCAAGTGGTCAAGAGAGTTTTATTGGCGGAAACGAACCCGCATTTTTTGAAACGTTTTGGTTAACCGCCCTTATTACAAGCTATAGCAAAAAGCAATAATATCGGAACTATTTGTTGCTTTTTGCTATCTAGCAAGAGGCAGCTATTTGTTCCAATACTTCTGCCTCTTGCTATACGCTGTGGCGATTACCGGATTTTCATAGATTGGCAGAAAAGCAAAAATCATTTGAGTGTCTTGAGGGTTGAGCACCGGAAAAACGCGTATAGTGAAAAGTGGTTTGAAACCCTTTTTATTCCCTGAAACCATACTTCTACGGTTATATGTTCGACGAGTTCTTGGGCTGGGCGGACGAGCAGGGGTTGCCGTTCAGGGAGTGGGCTGACGGCTTGGAGGAGAAAGGGCTACCGGGCTGGCTGCCCGTTGCAATATTGCTTGTTATTTTAGCGGTTGCCGCGTTCATGCTCATGCCTAAGGAAACGCCGTCGGGAACAGTCATAGTTTACGCGAAGACAATTGATGGCGAACTTCTCGGCGACGTCAGGGTTTCGGTTTTCGCCTCAAATGGTTTCGAGAAATCCGATGTGACCGGCCAGTCCGGCAGGGTGGTTTTCGAGTCCGTTCCAGTTGGTTCGGTCCGGGCAATAGTGTCCGGAGAAGTGGTTCTGGAGCCTTCCTCTTTCGACATGCAACTCAAGGCCGGCGCAACCGAGGAAAGGATTTCTTATTCGTCGCTTCAGAGGACGGAAAGCTTGGTGCTGCAGGTGGACGTGGTGGGCGCGCCCGCAGCGGACCTCACGCTGCTCGACGACAAAGGCAAGGAAGTCGACTTCCAGAAGGACGTGCCGTCCTACCCGTTCTCCGTTCTTCCAAACAGAGCGTACACCATCAAGGCAACAGCAGAGGGCTACCTGCCGAACGAAAAGGGAGTGATGATGGGCGAGTACAATCTTCCGCAGGAGATAGTGCTCCAGAAAGTAGGAGTCAAGGAGGGCGCGGAGCTGCACGTGCGCGTAGTGGACTACTCGGGCCAAGGGCCGGTAGCGAACGCATCTGTTCAGGTGTCGGAAGCAGGAAGGATAATGGCGAAAGCGCTCTCAACAGAAGACGGGTCGGTTTCACCAGTTGCAGTGCACTTGGGCGCTTCGGTTTCGATTGCAGTGATGGCGGATGGTTTCGAGGACAGCATAACCGAAAGGAACGTAACTTCCGCGCAGGAGCAGGTGGAAGTGTTCCTGAAGAAGGCGGTATCCGCCAAAAAAGAGGGCACCCTTTTCCAGGTCGTGGACCAGCAGGATAACATGGTGAGGGCGCCGGTAGTAAGGGTTTACGATGGCTCCGCTCTTAAGGCGGAAAAGATGCCCGACGACGGCATAGCGTTTTTCGACTTCCCGAATTCAGGACTCAGCGCTTCAGTATACAAGCCGGGTTTCCTGCCGGTTTTCATCAAGCAGGCGAAGAAGAACAACAAGGTGAAGCTGGAGGGCTCGGACGCGAACAATTCAGGAGCGATAAAAGTTTTCGTCAACGATTACAAGGGAGCGGAATTGCAGGGAGCTACGGTCGAGTTGCTGGACGCTTCAAGGGAACCGCTTGGCATACCTCCGCGGGTTACGGGCTTGGACGGCTCCCAGCGGTTCGAGGACGTGCCTCTTGAATTCACGTTTGTAAAGGCGACCTACGAGGGCCAGGCGAAAATGAGCGACTCCGTGCTTGTAGAGAACGAAGAGAACGAGTTCAACGCTACGCTCGTAATAATAGAAATGGAGCCTGCGGAAGTGGAGTTCAAGGCCATGGTGTTGGACCATTTCTCGGGCGCGCCAGTCAGGAGGGCGAAGGTTGAAATAGGCAAGAGCGGCTGCAGCACTTCGGCAAAAGGAGAATGCATGATACGGATGTTGGAGTCCGAGGCAATTGCAGCCAAGGTGTCGGCTGCCGGCTACGACGCGCTCCAGTCTTCAGAGTTCGCGGTTTCGCCGTTCCAGCGCGAACGCGTTTTCGAACTGTTCCAGTTGTCGGTTTCAGCTGCCCTGAAGCTGTCGTTCTCGGGAGTGTTCGACGTCTCGGGCGACAAGGTCAGCTCGCTTTCGCCCATGACGGAGTACGAGGCGAGGTATGCGATGCGCTCGCCCGAAGTCGATTTCGCCAAAGCGGAAGCGGCAATTGGTTTGGAAGGGGCGAACGTCATAGGAGGCAGGGCCATAGGGGCGAGGGTGACAACGCAGGGGTCGGACTCCTCGGCGTCTTCGGAACAGTATTCGGAAACCATACAGCTCACGAGGGAAGGGTTCTATCCTTCGGCGTTCGAGGCGCAGGTAGGCGCGAGCGAAACGTTCGAGAACGCCGACAACCGCACGCACATGATAGTGTTCGACGACGGCCAGAGCATAACTGTAAAGCCGGGCGAGAAAAAGAACGTGGTATTCAACAAGGAAGGCTCGTTCGGGTTCAGGTCGCTTGCAGCTGACCAACAGCAGCAGCTTGCGGGCTTCGCGACCATAACGCCCAAGCCAGTTGAACTGTACGAGGAAGCCAAGAGCGTCTTGTTCGAGTTCCCGAAGTTCTCTGGCGCGAAGGAGCTCGCAGTGAGGTTCAGGAGCGGCAAGGAGGCTGCAGTGCTGAAGCACAGGAGCGCATTCTTCACCGAAAAGGAAGTTCTTCGGGACCCGTCGGATGGCATGGCCGAAAGCGGCAAATTCAAGGTAGATTTCCAGGGAACGTGCAGCGACTTGCTTTGTTTGCAGTACTACTTCCAGCTTGGGGACAGGAAGGCGAAGAAGATGGACGTGCCGCTCGGCAAGGAAGCGCAGTTGTTCGTCAACGTGACCGGCCTTGAAAAGGCTGCAGTGCTCGTAGCGTACCCGTCCGAGGCAATAGAGATAGTTTCAGCAAGGAACGCCGGCGGCTCTGCTTCTGCTGTGGTGAGCGGGAACCGGTTGTTCGTCAGGCTGCCTGCAGGGGAATCGCAGAGCGTGTTCACCATAAGGGCGAAGAGGCTGTCAGACGACGCATTCATAAAAATAAGCGTGCTTGTCCAGAACGAGTCGATTTACGAGGAGGACGCTTTCCTGCGCGTGTACTCCAAGATCGCCCCCTCTCTCATGGTAAAGATCGTTCCGGAAAAAGTGCTGGTGGCAATGGCTGCCTCACAGGTCACCTTCAAAGTAACGGACTCGCTATACGACGAGCCGGTCTCAGGTGCGCGCATCATGGTGGGCGGAACAGGAGGAACTGAAGCAGTAGAAACCGCTTCTGCGACGTACGTTGCGGAAGTGCAGACGGACTCAATCGAGCCTGTCAAGTTCGAAGTCACCAAGACCGGTTTCAAGTCATTCAAGGCTTCAATTGCAGTGGAGTCGCCTGCAGACCTCGTCGAGGTGGAACCCACGATAGTGGCCATGTCCGTTGACTCCAGGGAACAAACGTCGTCCCAGCTGCAGGCAACCAACAGGCTTTCGGACACGGTCAAGGTCTCACTCTCGCTTTCCCTTGACTCAAAGCCAAGCATCACCGACATCGAGCTTGGAACGCAAACCCTCACCATAAAAGGCAAGCAAACATTCCCGTTCGCCATCCTCGCTGCAATAAGGAAGGAAGTGCTCGCCGTCGCGTCCAAGGCTAACGCGCTGAAGGAGGACGTGCGCGGAACAGTGAAGGTGAAGGCATCAGCTGGCAAGTTCACTTCCGAACGAACAGTCCAGTTCGCGGTCCGCTCCACTTTCGCGCAGCAGGCCTTGGGCGACGTTTGGCAGCTCTCGTCTGACTCGCTGTCCTTCAGGCTCGAGCCGCCCAAGACGGGCACCGAGACCCAGGAGTTTTCGGTTACCAACAACGGCCCGCACCCGCTCGTCCTGAACGTGGAGCAGACTCTCGGCCTTTCAGTTCAGCCGGCATCGCTGGTTCTGCCTGCAAACGGGCAGGGCACGTTTGTCGTGAAGGCACTCACCGCGGAGGTGGACTGCTTTAGCGCAAACCTGAACAAGCAGGGAACCATGACTGTTTACGCTTCTTTCCAGGGGCTGTCCTCGAAAAAGGAAATAGCGGTAAGCGTGGACACTTCAACTGCGTCGATGAAGTGCGCGCCAATAGGCGGCTACAGCATCACCCTTCCTGTTGACCTTCGCCTGCTTTTGTTGCCGAACTCGCGCGTGAAAAACAACGACGACGGCTCCAACTCCATAATGCTGCCAACCAGGGAGCTCGCGTGGATGGACTCAGGGTCGTCCGTGACGCAGGCAGAAGCTTATGCTCCATACGGCACCCGCATGGTATTCGAACCATACCGGGTTTCCATGGTGCCGAACGGCGGCTGGGCGGTTTCCTTCCCGACAGCTGCAGTGCTTGTGCTGCCAAGCGACGCGGACAAACAACCATCTCCGTCGGGCCAAGTGGTAGTGACCCTTGACAACGCGCAAATAATCCTTCCCCAAGGCACCACCATTTCAACAGGCGCAGGAGGAACCGGGGCAGGCGCTAGGTTTGGAACCGGAGCTGGAACTGGAATTGGAATCGGGGTGGTCAGCTACGCGGGCAACGTGGCAGTAGTCCCGGCAGGCGCGACCGTGATATTCCAGCGCATACCATACAACTACGACGCGTTCACCGAAGCGCTGCCTGCAAATCCGGTCGAAGTAAGGCTGCCAGTTGACGCGGTGTTCGAGCTCCCTGCAGGCACAGTAGAGCGCACCCCGAAGGGCTACAACGCGCCGCTGCCATCCAAGGCAGCTTCTGAAAACCTCCAGAACGTCAAGGCAGTCCAGCTTCCGGGAGGCGAGAGGCTCGCTTTCTCGCAGGACGCTTCCATCAGCATCGAAACCAGGCAGGTTCGCCTGCTGTCCGGCTCCGCATTCTACGTTTCAAAGGAGCGCCTGAAGCAGGTGGACGGTTTGGACCTTCAAAACGCGTTCGAGCTCACCCTGCCACTTGCATACTCGCTCATTTACGCCTCCGCTGAAGCCAACAAGCCCTTCAAGGTTTCCAGCGGCTATGCACTTCGCCTCACTCCAGAAGCAAGCGTCGAAGCTACATGGCCTCTTGCTCCTTCAAGGTTGCCTAATGGTGGCTTCTCGTTGCGTGTTGTGCGCGACAAGCCCCTTGTTTACCGCAAGGGCGCTTCAGCCAAGGTGCCTTTCGACAAGAGCGCTGTAGCTGACTGCAGGCTCTCCTTCAGCTACGAAGGCGAACTCTCTTTCATGCTTCCGCAGGGCGCGTCAGTGGAGCGGGCTGAAGGCGGTTTCGTGGCAACAATGCCGAAATGCGACGAGACAAGCAAGACAAAATTCTACGCTCCCCTTTCCTCTCTCGGCTCAACAGAGCTGCTTGAGACGCCTTCCATAAAGCAACTCTACTTCCCTGCTTCCGCAGAGTTCACGTCCGGCGACCTCAAGGATGCGGAACAGAAGACCGTCAAAATGAAGGGCAAAGTGCAGTTCGTGCCCTGCCTCAAGGAAGACAAGGGAACCGAGCTGTCCGATTCGCTCAAGACATTGCGCCTCACTTTCGCGGAAAAGACATTTGTGGGAATGCCGCGCTACGCAAAACTGTCGAGCGAATCGAAGGACGTTGATTTCAAGCAAAACGCTGCAGTGACGTTCCGTTCCAAGAACACTGCTGTACAGGAACTCGGCTCCACCAAGAAGATATCAATAGACAACAACGGAATGGAGGTTGTAGTTGCTGAGCCGCCCAAGTACGACGCCTACGGGCTCGTGTTCTCGGAAGGGGCAGGCATGCACTTCATTCCTTCCTGCAAAAAAGCTGCACGCAAACTTGATGTCAAGGCCCGCGCGGAAGATGTGAGCGTGGTGGACGCAGACGACAAGAAATCCAAAGTGCTGAAGGTCACGTTCTCCAACAAGGACTTCAAGACTACTGTGCAGAAGAAGGTCTGCATCTACAACCGCGGCAAGGACGTCGTTCTGGTTGACAAGGTCGAGTCGCAAGCAGAAGTATCCGAGCCTGTCGAGCGCGCTACGCTTGTGGCGGAAATAATGGACGATGCGACCGAGTCCGCTTACTTCGAGGAAACCGAAAAGTACGGCAAGAAACAGCACATACGCCTTGACGCCGAAGCGAAACAGGCAGAGGTCTGCCACACGTTCGTTTTCAACTTCAAGCTGCCGGAAGACGCGCTGCTTGACGAGGATTGCATAAAATCTGAAATGGACACCACTTCCAACCCGTTGAAGGGTAAGTACGTCTTCAAGCTTCGAGATGTCAACAACGACGAGATAGCCGCTTCTGACGGTCACGAGATAAAGGCCGAGATAACCATAGACGCGAAACTCTCGGACTGCCGCGCTTTCAAGGAACAGGGCCAACTTGAAGACCTGGTGCAGTTGTCTGTCAACTACGACAAGATCGAACTCAAGTCAGTCAAGGAAGACCTGTCCTTGAGCGACTGGCCAATTGAGGAAATGACCTTCAAAGCTCCAGACCACGAGAGGTTCTTCGCCATCATAAACAACGAGTACTCGCCGCTCAAGCTCGAAAAAATAGAAGGCGAAGGCACGCAACTAATGACCTGTTCGGTCGCCAAAAAAGGCGCCCCCTCCCTCTCGCCCGGCGAAACCATTCTTCCGGGTTCGGTACAGCTGCTTTCCTGCAAGTCAACACGCAAAGGCCAAGGCACCTACGCGCTTCACTTCTCCGGTGGACTGCTGCCGAGGACGAAACAGATTGCCGTAACTGTTTACGAGCCTGAACCGGAAATGGCCTACCTCTACCAAGCTTCCAGCCACGGAAAAGTTTTGCCTTTCATGTACGACCGCGGTAAGACAGCAGGTCAGTCCAGCGCTCCAGCGCAAAGCCTCGTCTCGAAAGCAGTTTCATCAGTAACCAAGACAGTAACGCACGCCACGCACGCGCCTTCCAACAAGCTCTACTTCGCGGAAACAACCGCCATGGCCACTATGACGACCTTTGGCATCGCCACTACTAATATTGTCACTGCCTCTGCTGCCACCGGAAGCGCCATGACAACAACTGGTGAGCAAGTCTCGTCAGTCCCTGACTTCCACTTCGCGGACGCCACCAAAACCACCACCAACTCAAACACAGCCAAAACCACCACACGCCCCCCAACAGGAAGCATCTACTTCGCCGACGCGGCCGCCGCCTCCACTGCAGGCTCCGGTGCCGCCAAGACCACTACCGCTCCCGCAGCCACCAACGTCGCAGTGGAGGAAAAGAAGGACGAGCAGAAAACCAAGCAGCAACTCGAGGAAGAGCGCAGGCAAAAAGTGGAACGACTCATAGAGCTGGAAAACTTCAGGTTCTGCAAGACCTACTTCTGCAACTTCCAGCAGGCGTCGGCAGCGATAAGCTCGTTTATGAAATCCTTCTCTGATTTGGTGGAGTCGCGTTCCACTCCTAAGGAAGGAGGGGAGCCCACTCTTGAAACCCTGAGCGCGTTCTGCGAAAAACTCTCCAAGGAAAACAGCGAACGCAAGCTGAAAAAGGCCATGTTCCTCCAGCTAACCAACACCTACATTCCAGTTGACTCCAGCCGCGGAGTAATGGAGGCGCTCAAGAACAAGTGGCGGGAAGCGTACTTCAACGACTACGGCGAAGTGTCGTTCGACTCGTCCGCCTCGCTCTCGGGCTGCGGCTTCTACGAACTAACTGCATCACTTGACCCTGCCTGCCATTCCTCCTTCGCCAACGCGGCAGACTGGCAGAAAGCGATGCGGGTCGAGATAAAAACCAGGAAACTTTCCGGTTGCAGCGAGAACTTAGCGAACGCGCCGCTATTCATGGCAGACGACCAGCAGGCCTCTGCCGGCAACAGGATAGGCCAAGGGGAGATAGCCGCGCTCAAGGACGCCGCGCTTGCCATCGGCAAAATACCTTCGGTCGTCTCCAGCCTCATGACCACTCCGGAAGGGAAGGACGCGCTAAACTACCGCCTTGAGACATTGGGCAGGCTCAGGCAGGGCACGCTCGGCAGGTACGCCGTCGAGCCCAATGAAAAAGACCAGAAAACCCTCGAGGCATTGTACGCTGCCATGTACAACGTCGACCTGAAGAAAAAACAGGTGGTCCTGTGCGGCTCGGGATTCACAGGCGACCTCTCAAAAGCGCCGTGCCCCGCATACCCCTACGACGACGCGGAATTCTGCATGAAGACCTCGAAACCACTTCTCACCAAGCTAGTCGGCGCCAACGCTGCACTTCTAGTGGTAAGCAGCTTCTCCAACGTATTCGCTGCCGGAGCAATTGCCCCGTGGGTGCTGCCATTCGCGGTTTTCAGGGCTGCCGCAATCAACTACCGTTTCATAACCGCTCTCTCCGTTTGCACCGCTTCCTATGTAGCTTCAGACAACACCTGTTCTGCTCTTGAAGGGTGCACATCAGGTTTGGTCGCGACCCTGTTCGATTACGCAATTGGAGGCTTCAAGCTCATGCCCCGCGAACTCGCAACGGTCCGCGGAGCAAGCACCGTAGCAACTGCTTTCTCGGCAGGAGCGTCAACACTGGCCCTAACCTTTATAGGCATCGCGCCAACAGTGGTCTCGGACATGCTCGCCAAAAAACCAAGCGAGGACCTTCCAACTCTTCCGTTGGCTTACGCGGCCCGCGGAGCGGTTTCCCCCGAAGTGATGGAATCAACCGGGTTCACCGCCAAGAGAACCGCGTTAGGCATCCTGCCTGGCCGCCGCGCTGTTTATACAATAGAAAACGAGCTCTGGAAACGAGGCGTGCCAAGAGGCGAAGCGCGCAAGGTCGCAGAGAAAGCGGCCAAGCTCGCAAAAGGAGGAATGCTTTACGGCTCCAAATCCAAGACGCTAACCGCGCTGTTGTCCCTTGACGAAGCCGCCTTGATGAAGGTGCGCTCCCCACTCACGCTCGACCCGGCGTTGGAGCTCGCGAAACAACTCAAGAAATCCAACATGGCAACTGCCAAAACAATCCTGGCGGAATCCCTTGACGACGCCACCGCGAAAGCAATGCTTAAGAGCCTTCCTGTTGCAACCCAACGCCAAGTGCTGCAGGAAGCGAACCTCTACGCCCCGCCCACTCCGCCCGCAGCGGATAAGAAAGGGCTTGCTAAATTTATAGGCGACCTGTTCGCTGACAATGAGAAGAACGCAATTGCAAGAGCATACAAGTCAAAGCAATCAGGCTCCGCAATAGCAGCAGTGCTCAAGGACCCGCAGAAAAACTATCTTGAACAGCTCGCCTCCGAAAAGCAGCTCGCCTCCATCTTCACTAAGGACGCGGGAGCAAACCTCGGAGGGCTCGGCGTCACCGCGGGTGGCAGAATAAAAAGCGCCGCTTCGCTCGGAATGGTCAAAACCGCGGACGGCAAACGCCTCCCGCTCTCCCTCAACGGCCCAGTAAGCGAAGTGGTGCCGAGCGAAGTCTCTGCTGCGAGAACAGCAGGCGCGCTAAGGCTGCTGAAAACGCGCAGGATAGCAGGAGGAGTCACCGCAGTTCTTTCGGTCTTCCTGTTCAACACCGACTTCCGGCCAGTACAGGTGCGCCTGAACAGCGACTACCGCAACCATGTTGTAGCGTACCACTCCGAGAAAGTAAGCGGCGAGGAAGTGCCAACAGCCGCGTCCTTCTGCGTCGGCTCGGACAAGCAGTGCATTGAAAAGAAAGCCAAAACTTACGACGCTTCGGGCCTGTGCTCTTCACCTGCTTGCCTCAAGTGGTTCAAGCTTCCCCAGTCATCCGCTCTTGGCTCCTACGCCCTTGTCGCTACATTCAACAACGACCTGCCTGAAGCGAAGAAAACAGAACTCCTCACGTCCATATTCGACCCTCAAAAGCCTCCTGTGGCAGACGCGCCGGAATTCCGCGGGCTTGAATTCGAGTACGGGCTTCTGGACATCGGCGACCTACCGGCCATGCCCTCCATTCCAAGCGACCCGCTCGAGAACAAGAAGTACTCCGCGACCGTGCTGGCGGAGTTTTTCAAGAACGTGATAGACAATGCCCAGGACAGCGAAATGGTAGAGAAAGCGAAGAAAGGGCTTGAGGCAGCGAAGAAAGGAAGCATTAATGCTGCTGAAGAAATAATGAAGAAAATGAGGCCTAACCAATGAACTTGAAATATTCTCTGTTGGCGGTTTTAGTCGTTCTCCTCGCAGGCCTGTACCTGTTCCCGCAGGCTCCGTCCGCTGTCTTCAGCTCAGCGGTCGAGCAGGTTACGCCGGAACAAATAGGCGCTTACGAGCAGTACCTCATAACCTACGCCGACCCGATACTCAACTTCTCCCTGCGCTACCCTAAAGGGTACGTTGCGGAGAGCGTGGAAGGCCAGGCATTCGTTTTCTATTCGCCCTCGCCTTCAGGCTACTCCGAGTCCTTCATAATATCAGCTGTCAACGACACCTCCGAAGACTTAGAGGCTGCAATCACCGAGGAATACGAGGGGGCGAAAAAAACATCGCAGGCGCGCGTTTCCGCGAACAGCAAGACAGTGGAGAGGAGGCATTATTCCATTCCTCCGACCGAGGGGCTGGAGGAAATGCACCTAGTTCAATCGCTTGTTCCCTGCTCCAACTATTCCCTCTACTATCTCGCGGTGATACCCGATTCCGTGAAGGAAGACGTCGGACTCGCTGATTACATTCTCACTTCGTTGTCGTGTTGAGCCAACTGGTGGTGCGAAGCCGACGCAGTACTTTGAGGCTTGCGGACTACCACTTCCTTATCGGGTTGAGCTGACGGCCCGTCTTGGAGTGTCGTTGCTGGGCGGCTTTTTGTCCCTAGCTGCCGTGCAACCGAAAGACTCCTTGAATAGGCTCTAAGGCATTACCGCGAGAAGCAGGTGAACCGGCACTGCCGAGTATTTTTCGCCGGTTTCGAGGGTTGCTTTGCTGGCCACTATCCCCTCTTTGAAGTGGTGAAGCGGCCCAAAATCGCTTTTGGAAACCTTGTTTTGGTACTTGACTTCGACTGCAAAGAGCTTTTCCTTTTCAACCGCCACGACATCCACTTCCTTTTTGCCCTTCCAATAGAACACCGCGCGGTTCTGCGGCTGTTGGCCGAGGAACCGCGAGAAATGGACTGCGACAACCGATTCGATGAGGGCAAGAGTTATTTCAGGATCCTTGAAGTAGAACGTCTTGTTGAAGATGTGGTAAATTAACGGGTCGAAAAAGTAGATTTTCTTGTTCTTGTTGTAGTCTGCAGTTTTTTTGTTCCGGTCCAGGAAATAAAGCAGCGAAAAAACGAACATGTTCTCCAGGTCCTCTACGTACGAGCTCACGGTAAGGTGGCTTTTTATCTCCGCCTCCTTCGCGAACGCCTCCCAACTTACCGGCGTTCCCTGCTTCAGTATGGCCGTCCTAAGCACTTGCGAGAGTATCTTCTCCTGTTTGCCCCATTTTACTATGTCGCCCACGACCCAGCGGGAGTATATGTCGTAAACGTAATCCGGAACAACGTTTTTTCCGCCGGCGTAGAATTCGTTTATGGCCAGCGGGAAGCCGCCGGTTGTCAGGTAATGCCCGAACAACGCTTTCAGTTCCCTGTCAAACGCTACAGCGCCCCTTACGGCCCGGTTCACTTCGGCCGTTGAAAGCGACCTTATCCTCTTTATTTTCGAGCTGATTTCGGGTTTCGCCAGTTCCACGAACTCCCTGAACGAAAGTGGCAGGAGCGTTATGTCCCTGCCTTTTTCCCCTGTTCTGCCGGGCAGCCTTTCGAAACCGTGTTTTATGTCCAGCGTGTGCGAGCCGGTGAGGAACACGGCCGTATTCTTGAGTTCTCCGGAGTCGGCCAGGAACTTCACCGCTTTCTGCCAGTTTTTTATTCCCGACACCTCGTCGAGGAAGACGTACGTTTCCCTGATGCCGTTCGAGTCCGCGAAATCGAGGTACTTCCTGACCAAGTCCAGCAGTTCCCCGTAGCCGGAAAGGAAGTCGCAGCTCGAGTAGAACACGGCCTTCTCCGGGACGCCCTTTTCCAGGAGGTTTCTTATCATCAACTTGGAAAGGGTGGTTTTTCCGACCTGCCGCGGCCCCCTCAGCGCGTATATGTTCCCGGGAACGAGTTCCAGATTCAGCACGCCTGGCGTCCACTTGTATTTTTTCTCCAGGAACTCCCCTATGTGCTTGTCTTCAATCGCGTGCTCCTTTCCTTTCCACCAGACGTTCTGTCTCGCCAGTTCCGCAATGTCCATGCTGTTATTATTATAACCGCTTATTTATAAAGATTCTGTTATTGCGATATCAGCTGGCTACCGTTTGGCCGTATGAGAAGTTCCGCGTCAAACCGGAACAAAAATGCCCCGTAATCTTTCACTCTTCAATCCTTTCGTACAGCTTCATATACGCTTTTGCGGTGTTGTCCCACGTGAACTGCTTCAACGCTTTCCTTCTGCCGGCCTCGCCCATCCTTTTCGCTTTTTTCGGGTTGTCGAGCAGGAAACAAATCTTGCGCCTCAACGCCTCCGGGTTTTTCGGCTCCGCAAGGAAACCGTCCTTTCCCTCGGAAACCACTTCGGGAATTCCTCCCACTTTCGTTCCGACAACGGGCTTCCCCGAAGCCATAGCTTCAGTCAGAACCATGCCGAACGGCTCCCACAGCGACGGCAGCGCGAAAACGTCGCACGCAGCGTAATAGTCCGAAAGGGTGTTGTCGCCGAGCTCGCGCGTCACGAAAAACACTTTGGCCCCTTTTTTCTTCGCCCTCCTCTTCAAGTCCTTTTCCTCGGGCCCCCTGCCAACTAGCACCAGAGTTGCATCCACTCCTGCCATGGCGTCAATCAAATAATCCAAACCTTTTTGTTTCACCATGCGCGCAACGCACAACACCATCTTGTCGAACTCGAGCGCTTCCTTGACGCCGCTCTTGTGCGGCCTGAAAAGCGAGTGGTCAACGCCGTTGTATGCGACGCTTTTTACGCCTTTGAAATTATCCGGAAGCGTTATGTCAAGAGTGTTCCTGCTTACCCCGAGCACCCCATCGCACTGGTTCAGCAACGCCTTGCCCATGGTGTCGTCGAACGCCTGCCCCCAGAAATCAGTTGCCAAATCTATTCCTTTGGGCCTCGCGTTGTGAAGGGTCCAGCAAAGCTTCTTCTCGTACTTCTTCGCGACTCCTGCAGGCTCAAGCCCGTAAAAGAACCTGTTGTGTCCGTGCAGCAAATCCGCTTTCTTCGCCGCGCCCTTGAGGTCTTCCGACTGCCTCAACATCAGCGGGATTGGCGGCGGCAAGGGTTTCGGCAAATCCTTCAGCACCCAGCAGGGCGTCCGGATTATGTTTACTCCCTCTTTTTCCTCCCTTCTTTTCGTCCCTTCCAGCTTCGCAGTCAGTATGGTCACGTCGTGACTTTTCGCCAGCCTTTTGGAGACTTCCCAGACGTGCTTCTCGGTCCCGCCGTGGTGCGGCCAGAGGAACGGGTTCAGCATGAGGATTTTCATGGTTTCACTACGTTTTGAACCAATAAAAAGGGGAAGCTTCCGAACTTTGCTTCTACTTTCTTTCCTGTAATCTGCTTCGGAGTGCTATAGCGGAGCGCAAAATATTGGAACCTACTGGCAAAACAAAAAGCAGCTTCCGAAGTTGCGTTTGAACGTAACATTTATTCATTGTTTGTTACGTTAATACGTAACATGGAACTGTTGAGACTGGGGGCACCGACGCGCAGACTGCTCTTGATAACCGAAAACGGGATAAAATTCGTGCCACTGTGGAAGTGGCTGCTCGAAGGAGGGGAATGAAATGGGAACTTCTACCATATTCAGGAGGCACAACGACCTTTACCAGGCGCTTTCGGGCATGAGCAAAGGACAACTCGCGAGCCTTGACAAGGCATCCCCCTGGCGGGCCGAACAGGACCTTCCGTCAGGCTGGAGCGCGCCCCTGGAACTCCACAACGGAAACGTCCATGTCTTGGTGTGGTGGTATGGGCGGCTGATGCGCCTGGAAGACGCGCCGAAACAACGCAGAAATATTACAACAAGTATTCAGGCAAGCGCCTGCGCGTATACGAGTGGACGGTGCTGCGAAACTTCTGCCGTAGCACGCTCGAACGCCTGGACGAGGAATTCAGGAAAAGCCGAAGGCGCGAGCAACCAGCAGGGGCCTGCAACGAGAAAAGGTTGAAGCAAACAAGGAAAGGAAACTGTGAGCGTTCGTCCTTACGCCGCTCCTCCGCGCCGCCTTTTTTCCCTTCCGGGCTTTGGGACAAAACTCAATACGCCCTGTTTGAGAAGGTCAATTGTATTTCTTTGTAGAGGTATTTGATGTAAATGAGTTGTTTGATATTGTGGCATAAGTATCGAAGCGATACCGCCGTATTTTTACG
>JACROM010000109.1:10792-16332 GCA_016214445.1 Microcaldota archaeon | reverse complement strand
TTTTTTTTTCTTTTTTTATTTTATCAAGCCCTAGCTACTGGAACAAGGCGGCCACCTGTACCTGAAAGTGAAGAAGGTGCCTTTGCCTTTCTCGAACCGCGTTTCGACAGTCATGCGCTCAGGCTCGCCTGCCTTTTCGGTGTAGAACTCGAGCACGCGCCGGCCGTCCTCCGTCCTTTCATCCGCGAGCGTCCAATCCTGAGCGACGAAAGCCTTGCGCAGGGTGTCAAGGGCGGTGCCGGAAATGTCGTAGTCTCTTACAATGTCGTAGACGTTTTCGGACGCGTAATTGCACCGGCCTCTCTCTTGGCGGAGCGGCTGCAGGCCCGGAATCTTCGGCAAAACAACCACCCGCTCAACTCCACTGGAGGTTGTCCACGTTACCTCCTGTGCCTGCGAGAAATCCGCGAAACCCAGGAAGTCCACGCCCACTATGCCCAAAGCGACAAGAGCCAAGACTGCAGCTATTATCAGCGCCTGCAGAACCATGGACCCCTAACGAAGAACTGGTTTTTTAACCCTGCTGCTCCTTGAGACTCATTATCGCCTCTGCGAGATCGCCGCCCGCTTCTTTGAGCGCGGTTTCAGCTTCTTCTTTTGAACAACCTGTCTCCTTCGCTATAATGTCAGCGTCGGTTTCCTTTTGCCCGCCTGCCTCTTCCTCGCTGACGTCGCCGCTTATCTGGAAGCTCTTCTGCCCTCGCATCTCTATTAGGATGACTTGGGGGTTTTCCACTATAATCTTGCTTCCGTCCTCCTTGATTATCTCCACTTTCTCGGAAGGAATCTGTTCGTTCTTTATGCCCATCTGCTTCATCATTGAAGCCAACTGCTTCGGATCCATAGAAGGAATCATATCAAACACACCTCAATTCGCGCGCTAGACGGTTCTTCTTTTCGGCAGGCCGCATTTCGTCGCAAAGCTTTGCTTTGCGAACGTGCTGCAAAGCCTTTGGCTTTGCCCGCATCTTCTTCCCAAGAAGAAAAGGCGACCATGCCCATCTGCTTCATCATCGAAGCGAGCTGTTTCGGGTCCATAGAAGGAATCATATCAAACACACCTCAATCCGCACGCAAGACTGTTTTCTTTGGCGGCAGGCCGCACCTTTCTTTTCTGAAAAGAAAGGGGCGACCATATGGTTCATCATCGATGCAAGCTGTTTGGGGTCCATAGAAGGAATCATATCACACACCTCTCGATACGCGCACTAGATCGTTTTTCTTTTCACCTACACTCATTTAAAACTCTAGTTTTATAATACGCTGGCATGGAATACCAGTTTCTCGAGCACACAGCAGACATACTCTACGAGGCGTACGGCGCAACTTTCAAGGAAGCGCTTGAAACAGCAGCCAAGGTGCTGTTCGAGGAAACAGCGGACCTGAAGCAGGTCAACTCAACCAAGAAGGTCGCAATCAAGGAAAAAGCAAAAACGCTCGACGAGCTGGCGGCATTTGTTTTGAGCGACCTGGTTGCGGAAAGGGACGCGCGCGGACTCTTCTTCAAGTCCTTTAAGATAGATTCGCTGGAGCAGACGCGTAACGGCTTCACGTTGAACGGGACAGTGGAAGGCGGGCCCGCAACAAGGGACGCCGGCAAAACCGAAGTGAAAGCAGTCACACACCACGAAACCAAGGCTTTCGAGAAAGACGGCAAGTGGACAATACGCGTTTTGTTGGACATCTAAGCCAAGAGGCAGAAGGCAAACGCATTTGGGCAAACAGCGAAGATGCACAAAAGACACAAGCATCACACCCCGAGGGCGGAATTGGACATCTGATGGTCTTGTTTTTTAAGTTGCCTTCCCTTTAGAAAAACCATGATACGCTCATTCCCCTGCGAGGCGCTGACGTGGGAAGACATGTACGAGTACTCACGGGTTTTGGCAGGCAAGATGCGCGAGGACAAGTTCCGGCCAGACGTAATAGTTGCAATGTCCCGCGGAGGCTACGTACCTGCAAGAAGCCTTTGCGACTTCCTCATGGTCTACGACCTGCGCTCCATCAACATCGACCATCTTGGCGAAAAACCAGCCAAAGCGCTCGCCGGGAAAACCAAGGGCAAAAGCGTGCTTGTAGTGGACGACCTTATGGACGAAAGCGAGAGCATGGAAATGGCTTCGGCCTACCTGAAGACCCTCGGCGCAAAAGTCAGGACCGCCTCGGTGTTCGTGCTGGAAACCGCCAAAAAAGCCCCTGACTATTACGCGGCAAGGAAGCCGTGGAAGTGGTTCGTTTTCCCGTGGAACTTCAACGAAGACCTGACCCGCATGGTAGCAGGCCTGTACGATTCGCGGAACCCGGAAAAAAAGAGCCTCGACATGATAGCGGAAGAGCTGAAGGCGAAGCACGGGCTCAAGCTTGACGAGGAAAAGCTCAGGAAGGTAATGGAGAACCTAGTCCAGCACGGCATACTCAAGCCTTATTGGGTTTCCGGCAATTTAATGCGCTGGGCGCCATACCTGAAGAGAAAAAAAGTAAAGGGGGGTTTGGGCGGACGACCGCACTAAGGGAACGGAGCTTTGCGGTGGCGCAATACACGAAGAAAACAAAAGTAAAGGGGGTTTGGGGGTTCGACCAGACTAAGGGGGGAACGTGTCCCCCCTTGGGATGGTCCCTGATGCGCTGGGCGCCCTACGTCAAGGCAAAGCTGAAGAAAAAGAAAAGCTGAAAAAAAGGTGGTGAAATGGAGAAAATTTACGGTTCCGAAACAGGATGCTGCAAAAAATTCGACCCGAAGCCGTGGAACGAAAAACAAATCAAGTGGAAAAACAAGTTGTTTTTGAAAGACCACATCGTTAGTTTCTTCCACATACCTCTCAACTTCGGGCAAGTGATGTTAAAGAACATGGATAAAATCACCAAAGCGAAAGCGCTTGCACCGCAACCCATACTCCTTTCCGATGAAAAATCCCTTTTTGGGGCGGACATTTACATAGCTGTTTCAAAAAAAGTTCCGAACTCGGAAATGGTACGGATGAGCGGCGCGTTCCTAACCAAAGTGTTCGAGGGCGACTACAAAAACATCGGAAAATGGGTAAGCGAAATGCACGCTTTCGTCGCCTCAAAAAAGAGGAAGGTCAAGAAGCTTTACTTTTTCTACACCACATGCCCGGCGTGCGCCAAGCACTACGGAAAGAATTATGTAGTATTGGTGGCAGAAGTTTAGGGCGGTGATTTCTTGGAAATACTAGGGTGGTCTTTGGGCGCAACGCTGCTCGTAAGCGCGATTTCTCTTATAGGAGTTGCAACCCTCGCGTTCAAGGAAAAACTCCTGAAGAAAATACTCCTCGCACTGGTCGGCTTCTCTGGCGGCGCGTTGCTGGGCGGCGCGTTCCTGCATCTCCTGCCGGAATCGCTTGAGGAAATCGGCTCAACCGCGCCTCTTGTCCTGCTTGCCGGCTTCTGCCTCTTCTTCATAATGGAAAAAGTGCTGCACTGGCGACACTGCCACCACGGAAAATGCGACATCCACGCGTTCACCTACCTGAACCTCATAGGCGACGGGATACACAACTTCGTCGACGGAATCGTCATAGTCGCAGCTTTCAGCCAAAACATCCCGCTCGGCATAGCCACCACTCTGGCGGTGATAGCACACGAGATACCGCAAGAATTGGGCGACTTCGGCGTCCTCATATACGGGGGCTTCAGCAAAACCAAGGCGCTCTTCTACAACTTCCTTTCAGCGTTGGCTGCAGTGGCAGGCGCGCTTGTTGGCTTCTTCTTCCTGACCGGAATCGAGGGATTCCCGCCATACGCAATTGCCTTCGCTGCCGGAGGATTCATTTACATCGCTGCAAGCGACCTCGTGCCGGAACTTCACAAGGAAACCGACGTGAAGAAAACCTTCACCGCCTTCACTTTCTTCCTGCTGGGCATAGCGTTCATGTACTCGATGGTGCGCTAGATGAAGACGCTCGTGGCATTCTACTCGCTTGACGGGAACACCAAAAGCATAGCGGAAGCGATAGCTGAAGCATTAGGGGACGCGGACATTCTGGAAATAAAACCAAAAAAAGAACTAACTTCTAGTTTTCTGAAATACTTTTGGGGCGGAAGACAGGCGTTCATGAAGGAAAAACCAGAGCTGCTGCCGTTGGAAAAGAACGCGAACGATTACGACATTATTTTCGTCGGCACGCCGGTCTGGTCATGGACGGTTTCGCCGCCAATCCGCTCTTTCATTTCGCAGGCAAAACTAAAAGGGAAAAAAATCGCTTTGTTCTGTTGTTACGAAGGAAACCCCGGCAAAACATTTGAAGAAATGAAAAAAAATGCTTGAAGGGAACGAAATCGTGGGCGAAATGGCTTTTCGAAAACCGCTGCAAAACACTGAAGAAGCAAATAAGGCTGAAAAGTGGGCTGCCAGCTTCCGCGGAACCTAGCAACCCAACAGGCCCCAGCCGCAGTCTTTTTCTGGCGCGGGTGTCGGTGAAGGCGTTGGTGTTGGCAGGGGAGTCACAGCCGGAATCCTCAATGAAGCATACCACTCCTCCTTAACCGTGCTGAACGACTTGCCGGTCTCGCCGGTGAACGCGGAGTTCGCGTCCTTCCAAGCGAGTTTTTCAGTCAGGGACAACAGCGACTGGTAGCTTCCGCCGAACACTTTCACGTACAGGTAGTTGTAGAAAGAGTAAGCGCCGCCGTAGTAGAAGTTCGCTTCGCGGTCTGCAGGGTACGCGTTCCAGAATGCCAAGCCCAATGTGCCCGGTTTGTCCTTCAACTCGAACGCGCGAGAGCTGAAATCCGAATCCTGGCGTTTCGCGTACATGAACTTGTCCACTTTCTGCCGCCCGAGCAGTCCGGTCACCTTGTCCTCGCCCAACGCGGCCATTCCTTCGCGCGCCCACAGGGGCACGCTTGTTTGTTTAACGTTCTTCTCCAGAAGCCAACCGTTTACGACGTAGTGCGTCATTTCGTGGCTAAGCACGGCAACTAGAACATCGCGTTCGCTCACCTCCGCAGGCAGCCCAAGCTGCGCGTTCAAATCGTATTTTGAAAGAGCGGGAACCGTAAGCGTCTTCCTGTCCTCCTCCCACAAAGCGGCGCTGAAAGGCCCGCCAGCTACGATTTTGACTTTTAGCTCCTTATCCTTGCGCTCGAAACCCCACAACTGCGTCACTGCCGAATAAATCTTCGGCACCACTTCCTGCATGAACGCCAAATCCGAAGCTGCCTCGCAGTCCCGCGACTGGCACTCTACTTCGTACGCAATAAAATCTATCGCGGATGGCTGCAGTTTTGGTACAGGAGAAGCCGCCGCTGCAAGGGTAGGCCGCGCTGCTGTCGGCTCGGGCAAAACAGTAACAGTCGGTACGGTTGTCGCCGCGACTGACGGGGAAGGCGTTGGCGTCGGAGACGGCAGGGTTGCCGCGCGAGGCGTTGCAGTAGCGCGCGGAGCGGGTGAAGGCACCACTGTGGGTCGTGGCGACGCAGTAGCCGTCGTAGGCCTCAGCGTCGGGCTGGGCGTGATGGCTGGCTTGGGAGCGACGGTGGCTGAAGGCCGCGGAGTGGATGACGGAGTTGGCGCAACTACC
>JACROM010000109.1:0-10783 GCA_016214445.1 Microcaldota archaeon | reverse complement strand
ATTCATTTGAGCTGTCCGTCAGCAGGGAAGTAACGTCATACCTGAAAAGGCAGCCGCAACAACCCCACCAGCCGAATTTTCCAGCGGAGCCGGTGAAGGTCTGCCTTGCCGACGCCCCGCTGCCCTGCGTGAATGATGCGATTTTGGCGCCATTGAAATACAGCGCAGCTGTTCCGCCCTTGTTGGAGGAGCAATACGGCTCCGGAACGTCGCTTGTGGCGCTCGCCCCTTGAACCTGCCTGAGCTCAAGATACGCCTGCTTGATTGAAGCTTTCGGGTAGGAAAGCGTGAAAGCTGTCTTGTCGCTTACGGTATTCAGCCAAGCGCGGTAATACAGGGCCTTGCCGCCTGCTAGGACCAGCTCGGCGGTATCGCTTGGCAGTGGAGTAGGTGTTGCAGTGACGGAAGGCGCCGGAGTAGGCGTCAACACAATTGCTGGCGAAGGGGTCGGCGCCGCAGTTGCGGAAGGCGTCATAACTGGCGTGGCGGCGGCAGACGGCGTTGGTGTCGCTGCGGGCATGGCAGTTGATGAAGGAACCGACGTCGTGGTTGTTGCTGTTGGCGAGGGCGTCGGCGTTGCGGTAGGCGTTGGTGCCGGGCTTGGTGTTGCGGTAGGCGCGGGCGACGGAATGGGCGAAGCCGTTGGTGTCGGCGCGGGCGACGGAGTTGGCGTTACTGAAGCTCCTAATGTAAGAATCATTTCAATCTTGTAGAGTTTCGTGTATCCTGTGTTGGAGGTTATCTGCTTCTGCTGGAAGTAGAAGTTGTTTGTTCCGGCCCTCAAAAGCGAGGTGACGTCGTGCTCGTAAGTGCAGCCGCAGCAGCCCCACTGACCGAACTTGCCGGCGCTCCCTCCGGAAAAAGACTGGCCCGACGACGCCCCTGACCCTTGGGTGAACGAAACGAGTTTGTTGCCGTTGAAGTAGAGGTCTGCAGCGCCGCCGTTGTTGGACGCGCAGTACGGATAAGCCACGTCCGAGGTAGCGGTGCTTTGGTCCACCTGGTAAAGCTTCAAAACAGCTCGTTCAATCCTCGAAACCTCGTAAGGCAGGGTAAAGTCGGTGTTGTCTGAAACAGACGAGGTCCACGCGCGGTAATGGTAGGCGTGGCCGGGGCTCGGCTCGAACGTTTCAGCGGAGGAAAAGAAAACCAAGCCCGTCGTGGCCAGCGGCACAAGCAACACAGCCGCCACCAAAGCAGCCAGAACCAACAAGTTGAAATAGCCCCTCATAAAGCACCACGGCAAAAGGACGTAAACGTCATTTTTAATTCTTCAGGGGCTTTAAAAGCCTGAAAAAACCGGGAAACAGAAGCAAGGACAGAGGAAAAAACCGGAAACAAGAAAAGAAAAAACCAAAAAGGAACAAAACAACAGAAAAAGAAAGAACAAAAAAAAGAAGCGCCTTGGCCGGGATTTTCGGAAACGCCCCATCAGATTCGCGCGCAAACGCGTTTCTTTAGGGACGACCGCCTTTTCTTTTGAAAGAAAAGGTGGTCTGTCGAACCCGGGTCGCAAGCTGTTTGTACCATCGGTACGTCACAAACGAGATTTCTTCTTTTGGGACGACCGACTTTTAACTTTTCTTTCTTTTCATGAAAGTTTTCTTTCTTTTTGCAAAAGAAAGAAAAGTTTCGGCCCGACAAGCTTGAATGCTAACCACTACACCATCAAGGCTTCGGAAAATACTTTGCTTCAGCTGCCTTAAAAGGCTTATTTATGGATGCCTCTCCTGAAGGGAACCGACTTTATGGGAATCGGGAACCCTTTCTCCGTATCTATCAAGGCAGAATCAATCTCTTTTTTGAATTTCTCATACAAGTGCGGGTTGGTCACCACTATTCGGCTTACCGAATTTGTGCCCAGGGGACCGAAGTGAGTTGCCCCGTACAGGAATGACAGTTTGGCGAACAACTGGTCAAGCATTTCAGACTCGTTTTTTGGATTTTCGCCCATGAGTTCAAGAGTCGGCGTTATGTTGAATGTCTCGCCCTTCTCTTTCACAATCAAATGTTCGGGAAGGTGGATGGACATGCGGCTGGGCTTTTGCGGGTCGGGAGCTTTCAGGTCTTCCGGAAGATACAACACGTGCCCAGTATTCTTCCCTTCATTCATTACGGCGTTGGCAACGAAATCCCCTACTACATGAGGCGAACGCGCATCAGAGCAAGTGCTTACCGCGACCTCACGCCCTTTTGCCTTGCCGAGGTTAGCCACGCCAGTAATTCGTACCGAACCGTCTGCGTGGCCATGCACTGCGATTATTGTGGGAAGGCCGCTTTTTTCGGCTGCTGTTCGGATGGTGGCAGCGTACTCCCTGGCATCGTTCGGAGCATCCAAGTCATGAAGGATTTCCTTAACTCGTGTCTGCGTAAGCCCGAGGTATTTTTCAGGGTCGATGTTCAAATGCCTAATTTCTGCCCAAAAATGTTTAAGCGAATCCTCCAGGCCGCCACGATTGAAGGCCCCCAAAAAACCGCAGCCATGCTTTTGGTGTTCATCGAACTGATGAAAAACCAGAACCCTCGCGCGGTCTTCAGGCTCACCAGGGAGATGCGTCTGGGTTCCTGCCCGGGCGTAAACGGAAACAACTCTTACTGGTCTTTTTTCAATCATTCGCTTTCCCTCCTTTGGGCGTGCGCGCCTGTTGGTTTTCTTTACCATGCATAAACAGGGCCCGAAAAACAATTTAGCGGTTTCCCGGTAAGAATAAAAAAAAATCCCGCCAGCCGGATTTTCAGGACCACCCCTTTCTTTCCAAAGCGCGCACAAAGCTTCGCCTTGTGGCGCCCCGAAAACGCTTTTCGCGTTTTCAGGGAAAGGTGCGGCCTACCGCCAAAGAAAGGATTTAGCGCACGAACCGAATAAAAGAAATTTCTTTCTTTTGATTCGCGCACAAGATGGTTTTTCTTTTTCGGCAGGCCGCATTTTTCTTTTTTCCAAAAAGAAAAAGGCGACCGTTTGAACCGGCAACACCTTGGTTTCTACTTAGCGAAGCCATCGTTCTTTGCAAACGATGGCAACCACTTCTGAGCCAAAGCTCAACAAATCGACGTAACGACCCAACCGTTAAGTCGATTTGAACCCCTCTTCCCTTTTCATTAATCCAAAAGAAGAGTTTGCTACAGCCAAGTGCTCTGCCAGGTTGAGCTACGGCGGGATTGACAATAATTATAAAGGATGGTTAATTTTAATAAGGCTTATGAAAAACCCATTTTGGCTTATAGTAATAGGTTTAGTTTTGCTGACAAGCGCCGCCTCCGCCATGACGGTAAAGGAGGCCGCAAACTTCTACCTTAAAACAGGCGAAACAGCTGACATAGACGCAATCGACTTGGGAGCGGTAACCTACCACATAGTGAAGATCAACAACAACCCGACCGTAGTGCTTACAGCTGACGACGGCGGGTACATGCCGGTGAAGGACGACGCGAAACTGAATGAAGTTTTAGGCGAATACGCGAAAAAGGCCTACAACGCCATAGACTGGAAAAAAAGCATGGCCATTCTCGCCGCATCCAAGAACATCACAAAAGAGGTCATAGGCGACTGCGTTCAAGGCACCAGCACTTTCTTAATAAACATACCGCGGAGGGTCATAAGGCTAGGGAACACAAACCTCCGATTATTTTACCTGATTGAACGCTCACAGAACAACACATACAAGCTCGAGTACGATGCAATAGCAAAACTGAACGGCAGCGCCGCCTCTTTCAACACCTCCTACAAGGGTTTCATCGAAAACGCGGAGATAATAGAGTCGGCAGTGGCCTCGAGCGACTCACCCAAAGCGATGGGTTCGCTTGGAATTCTCCTGCAGAGCACGGACACGTTGAAGAAGGACTACACTACGGTTACTTCGGCGTACGCGAGCCTGGCTGCAAGCATCGACTTCAGCTCCATACTCAAGTACACTTTCTACGACCAAGGCACGGCACACACGTGCGCTTTCAACGGCAACGCGACCACCGCGCTCACGAACATCGAAACCGAGTTCAAGGGCAAGGGACTTAACACGATGGAGTCCATGAAGAGCAGGATTACAACTGAAACCGCAACAAGGGAGACAGCCGCATTGGGCAAGACCGAGCACGCGCTGAGGAGCGAGAGCTTCACCAAACTGGAGAACAAGATAACGAACACTACCGGATTGTACGCTGGAACGGAGTACACGCCGAGCTTTAGCGACCTGAACAAGAAGAAGGCGAGCTTGGAGGCAATACTTGAAAAGATGAAGAACTCCACTACTTCGCAGGCCAGCGAATACGACGCTCTCGAGAAGACCGTAAAGAACAACCTCGAAAAGTACGCCCAGTACGTTACAGAGTTCAAAGATGCCGCTGAAAGCATAGACGCCACGAAAAAGAACTTGACTGCGGCAGTTAAAAGGTATGGCGAAGCAGATGACAGGCTCAAGACGCTCGACGACGAGCTCAACGGCGTGAAGAAGTTGATGAGCACAAACATCCTCGCCTTGGAAGGCGGCGACTTCAACAACGTGAACTTCGCCAACGTGAGCAAGGCCTCAACAGAACTCAAAGAGAAGATAGCCGGAATGAAGGCGAAAGAAAGCGAAATCGACCCCGTAATCATAGGCGCGGTAGTCGTATTGCTTCTGGGCCTCGGCGGAACGGTCTTCTACTTCCGCAAGATGAAGGAAAAGAAAACCGAAGGCCTCGGCGACAAGTAGCTTTTTCCTTCTTTTTTGTTTTTAGAAAGCGGCCTAGTGGAAACTAAAAAAAATGGGGAGACCGAGAGTTTCGCGGAAGCCGACGGTCTTCGACCATCAGCAAGTCCATTCGAACTCGGGTCTTCAGCTGTTTTGAATCCGAAACGGAAGCGCCAAATTTTTATTCTTGCTTCGTTCGGACGGCCCAAAACGGTTTCTCTTTTTGGACCGACCAGCTTTTCGCGCGCAAACTGCGGTTTGCGGCGTGCTACAAAGCCGTTTAGGCTTTGTCCGCATCTCTTTGGGAAAGAGAAAAAGATGGTCACCCAAAGCTGAAAGGATGGCCAGGCTACCCTACCTCCCCGAACGTATAAACTGTAGGCTAAGAGGAAAGAAAAACGTTTCCGTAGACACGGAAACTAGAACCTCGGGAACGCCAAGATTTCGTCTATGAGGTCCACGTTGGCGAGGAACATTCTCCTGCAGCACGTGCGCGTGACTCCAAGGTCGTCCAGAACGGCCGAAGCGTCCTCGGGCTGGCCGCCTTCCTCGTGCGGTTTTGTGCGGCGCTTGAACTCGTCGTACCACTCGCTAACGGGATTCCCGCACGTGAAACATCTTACCGGCATAAGCATACTTCAAATCACCTGTATGACTTGGTAAACCTCGCCCTTGCTTTCGGGCCCTTGAACTTCTTCGGTTCGACCCGCCGCGGATCCTCAATTATGAGGGTGCGGTCGTAATCGAGCATCTTCTTCTTGAGTTCGTCTCCGTAAACGTCAACCAAAGCATGCGACAACGCCACCCTTGCAGCCTGCGCCTGCCCCATGACGCCTCCGCCGCTTACGCTTATAAAAGCGTCGCAGTTGAACGCGTCGACGAAGCGCAATGGTTCGGAGACTATCTGCCTGACGCACGGCGAAGAAACCGCGGTAAGAGCGGAACCGTTGTAGTATATCTTGCCCGAGCCCTCCTTCCTGAGGTGTACCCTGGCAACTGCTTGCTTGCGTTTGCCACGGTAAACCTTTGACTTGGATTTCTTCTTCGAAGTCTTCTTTGCCATGTAATCACATCTCACCAACGGGTCCAGCCAAGGCGCCTGCACACGGTGTCGAGCGAAACCGACAAGCGCGGCTTCTTGGAAACGAATTGCTCTGCTGACTTGACTTCTTCGGGCACGCCCAGGTAAACGCGCAGACGGGAAAGCGCTTCCTTCATGCGAGTTGCGCGCTTGGGCAGCATGCCCTTGATTATGTTCCTGAGGAACAGGTCAGGCCGCCTCGGCATCTTCAAACCGTGCTCCGGGTCGGACTTGTCTGTCATGGTCCTGCGCCTCTCGTACCTGCCTATTATGAAGTCCGCGCTGCCGGAGAAAACCGCCTGTTCAGCGTTAACTATGACCACTTCCTCCTTCAGCAGGAGCTTCTTCGCGACTGATGCGGCTAGTCTTCCTATGACCGCTCCCTTCGCATCCAATACAACCATATCGCATAACACCAAAATCTTCAAACGATTATTTTTACGCCCTTGCCGTCCTTGTTGGCTTCTATGAACTTCGCGAACGGCATCGCCTCGATTCCTTCCTTTTCGAGCTCGTCAACCGACGCCTTCGAGACGGCCAGATAACCGATGGTGAGCTTGTGCCCGACCTTTCCCGCCCCAATGATTTTGCCTGGAACAACGACCTTGTCGCCTTCCTTGGTCACCCTACCGAGCCTCGCGAGGCTGATTTCGGGCCGCCTCCTGCGCGGAGCGCGGATTATCTCCGCAACCCTCGCCCACACAGGCTTCTTGGCTTTTCTCAGGGCGTTAAGCAAACGCAACGTTACAATGCTTTCAGGACCTCTCTTCATGTTCTTTTCACCAAATTCACGGCAGGGAACAAATGCAGGGGAAGGGACTTTCAAGACCACCCCTTTCTTTTTGGAAAAAGCGCGCACAAAGCTTCGCTTTGTGGCGCCATGAAAACGCTTTTGCGTTTTCACGGAAAGGTGCGGCCGTCCGCCAAAGAAAAACAGCTTAGCGCGCGAATTTGAATTCGCAAGTCAAGATCGTTTCTTTTTGGACCGACCAGCTTTTTCTTTCCAAAAGAAAAAGATGGTCTTTTGAACCCTCGAACCCCTACGGGACTGACCCCTCAAGCCAGCACATTTGACCAGGCTTTGCTACCCCTGCAAGCGTCTTGGGGGCACCTTCGCTTGCGCTACGGTTCCCCCGAATGATGCAAACATGGTTTGTTTGCAGCACGTGGCAAACCTTTGGTTTGCCATCGACCCTTGGATTCACCCCCCTCCCTCACGGAAGAGTGGCTTCACCTTTCTTTCTTTTGGAGCGCCACAGCTTTCAACGCAAAACTATTGTTTTGCGAGGTGCTACAAAAGCCTTTGCTTTTGTACGCATCTTTCTTTCGGAAAGAAAGAAAAGATGGGCCTTGTGCTACCCCTGCAAGCGTCTTAAGCTTTCAAAACCTCCTTGACCTTTTGACCCTCCTCTACCAGGGAAGCCAACGCGCGGAACAACTGCTGCCTCGCGCTGATGTTGTTGAACGACTCCACGAAGAAAAGGATGTGCTCGTTTTTCTTGGCCTGCACCTTGGACTCGCAGTCCTCGCAGACCGTGCACAATTCCGGCAGCTTGGAGGCGGGAATCTTGTCCTTCAGGAAAGGTTCCCTGCACTTCATCTGCCTGCCACACTTCTTGCAGGCGTCAACCAGCTTGATTTCGTCCAATGAACCGTAGCTTGAAAGCGCGCTCTGGAACTTCGCGTGTTCCCTGCCTTTTCCGACACGCGCGGTCGCCTCAAAGCGAAGGCGCTGGCCCTTGCCGAGCTTGACAATGGGAACGTGAAGATAGAAGGCCTTTATTGCGGGGTCCTGCGAAACGAGGTCGCCGGAATAGATGGTCTTCTCCTCCTCCACTGCTTCGGCGTCAAGGGAGAACGAAACGTCTCCGGAGGCGGACTCCTCGAAAGTGAGCGGCACCAAGCCTATCCTGTTCGCGACGTACTCGTTGAACATGGGGGACGTGTTCTCGTAAAAGTCCACCTTGTCTATAGCGTACGCCGTAAGCGACGCTATGACCGCGCGCCTCAACGCGTTCAAAAAAGCAGTGGACGCGCCGTCAACCAGCAAGTACAGCTTCTTGTGCTCTTCCGCAACAACTTCAATTTCCATAAGATGCAAAACCCCTCAAACGCGCCTTCCTCTTTTTCCGCCCGGCCTCTTCGTGGAGTCAGTAGGAATGGGCGTCACATCCTCTATCCTTCCTATAAGGAGGCCGCTCCTCGCCAGCGCCCTTATTGCCGCTTGCGCGCCAGAACCGGGAGTCTTGGCGAAGTGGCCGCCCGGAGCACGCACGCGGATGTGTATGCCCGTAAGCCCCCGTTCCTTGGCTTTCCTGGCTGCCAAGAAAGCAGCCTGCATTGCAGCGTAAGGCGAGCCTTCTTCGCGTGCGCTCTTGACGGTCATGCCGCCGGAAGCGCGCGCTATGGTCTCCGCGCCGCTCAAGTCGGTTATCGTTATGATGGTGTCGTTCTTCGAAGAGTAAACGTGCGCAACGCCCCACTTGCCTTTCTTGGGCGTGAAAGTGGACGGACCGGAAAAACTCCTCCGCCTCGGGTCCCTGCGCGGCCTCTGAGCGGACTGGTCTGCTGCAGGCGCTTCGGTCTTCTCTTCCTTCTTTTCAGTAGCGTCATCACTCATTCAAACTCACCTTGGGTTCCGGGGAAGCTGCAGCCTTCGGTTCCGGCGGAGTGGATTCAAGCGGCCTCTTGTACCAGCCCACCTTGTCCTCCTCGTCGAACGAAACCAGGTAGGACGGCGACGTGACCTTGCTGCCGTCAACTGAAATGTGGCCGTGCACTATGAACTGCCTGGCTTGTTTGTAAGTCCTCGCAAAATGCTTCCTCACTACGACTGTCTCGAGCCTCCTCGAAAGGATGTCCTTGGTAGTAAGCATGAGCACATCTTCGGCTGTAGCTTCAGCGTTCTTGAGGAGCAGCTTCTTAACCCTGCCAAGCAGCTGGGACATCCTGCTCTCCAGGTCCGCGCCCTTCTTGGACAACAGCCGTCTCGCTTCGCGCCTGACGCGCCTCAGGATGGTCTGCATCTTCCAGAGTTCCCGTGCGTTCTTGAGCCCGAACTCTTCCCTCAAAGCCTTCTCCTCCTCGATGCGGCGCTTGTCCCACAGCTTCTTCGGCTTCTCGTACGTTTTCCTTTTCTTACGCGGGTCGCCCATATTTGTAAGTCAACTCACTTCTTCTTTTCTTCCTTCGCCGGAGCACCTGCTGACGCGGCAGCAGCCTGGGCCTTCATGGCCTTCTTCAACACGCCAACTGTCATGCCGGTTCTTCCGGTTGACCTGGTGCGCTGTCCTCTGACCTTCTGGCCCATCTGGTGCCTCCAGCCACGGTATGAACGTATCTCCCTGTGCCGCTGTATGTCCTGCTTCACCGCGAAACCCAAATCCACCATGACTAGATGCTTAGGGGTTCCTTCAAGAGGGTCTATCGGCCTGTTCAACATGTGAGCGGGAATGCCGAAAGACAGGGGGTTCCTGACCACTTCCTCGATCTTCTTCAGCTGCGAGTCGTCGAGGTTTCCCACTATTTCATCAAACTGAATGCCAACTTTAGTATCCACTATGCGCGCCATGTTCGCTGCCAAGACCTGGCCTACGCCCGGAATCCTCATTAGGCCCTGTTTAACTGTCAAGTGACCCAAGAGGTCCTTTCCTACAAGTCTTACGATACCGCGGTAATTGTCCTTTTCCTTTCCTGTTTTTTTTGCTGCCTGTTTCTGGGGCACATGCTTAGGCTTTTCCGGTTTGTCTACCAATTGAACCAACCCTCATCTAATGAAAAAGAAACACGCCGGGACTGAGATTTCCTATTGACGTTTTCTTCCAAAGACCCGATTCGCGAATCAAGACCGTTTATTTTGGACCCGCACAATTTTATTCGTGCACAAGATCGTTTTCTTTTGGGCCAAGCCCTCAAGAGCGTTTTCTCTTTTTGGACCCGCCAAGTTTTCTTTGGCGGACGACCAGCGCGTTTGATTCGCTCGTCAATATCCTTTTTCTTTTGGACAGGCCAGCTTTCAACGCAAAACTTTCGTTTTGCGATGTGCTACAAAGCCGTTGAGGCTTTGTTCGCATCTTTTTGGAAAAAGAAAAGATGACCCTTCGAACTCAGAAGGCCTTGCGGCCACAGCCTTTCCACTTCAGAAGGTACGCCTGATTTTTCAAGGCAACCTACAATAAGTTCCAGGGCTGCGCGTTACCGTTCTGCCATCCCGGCGCAAAACAACTTTTTGCCCGCCGGAGTTTAAAAACCAATGGCTGAACTGCTGCTGAGCTCTAATAATCTGGGTTCAAGCCCTTTAAAAACCTTTTCAGCTGGCAGGAGTTTGTTGCGTTCGACCGCAAAGGTCGAACGCTACGCTCAAACAGTTGGTCGCGTTTGGCGCCCTGAGCGCCAAACGCTACGCTCAAACAGAGGTTGCCGATGGTTCGAGCAGAACCATCGGTTTCGCTCAAAAGCCACCGGCCAGCTACTCTGCAGGAGCTTATATTGGCTGCAGAGAAAGTTGCAAATGGAACTGGTTGTCGACACAAACATAGCAATTGCCGCAATAATGCGGAATGGCACGACGAGAAATCTGGTTCTCAGCGGCCTGCTCAAACTTTGTTCGGTCGAACGCTTGGGCGCAGAAATCGCGAAGTATCGGGAGTACATGATAGAAAAAACGGGGCTGGAACCTTCAGAGATTGACAAAAGTGCTAAGATGATTTTGTCCAAAATCGAACTCGTGCCGGAGAGTGCCTATGAGAGCGATTCTAAAGAAGCGAAAAGCATGACACCAGACATCGACGACTGGCCATTTCTCGCGCTGGCTTTGCACGAAAACTGCGGGTTGTGGAGCAATGACAAAAAACTGAGGCGGCAAAAAAAAGTGAAGGTCTATTCCACGCCAGACCTTAGGGTTTGTTAAATAATAAACTAATCAATTCGAGTTTGGCTTAATTGCGTAGTTCCATTCGCCGTGAAACTCGCTTGGTACCAGTTTGACCTTCGCGTATTCTTCATCCGAGATTTTCTTTCCCGTCGGATACTTGTT
>JACROM010000103.1 GCA_016214445.1 Microcaldota archaeon | reverse complement strand
GAAAAGAAAAAAACTCAAAAGCCTCTTCGGGGTAGACAAACAACTTAGGGGAATGACGCTCGAAGACTTAAGGGACCACGATGAAAACTAAGCCTTTCTAGCTCCCGCCCGTCAAGAACCCCGGCAATCCATTGCCAAGGTATTTAAATAGTTCGTGGCAATAGATTACCACGATGAAAGCGCTTTTGGTGGAACAAAACCCGTGGTGGTCCGACAAGCTGGCGATCCACAGGGACAAGCACGTCGTCGAGTTCGAGCAGCAGAAGGTACGCTTCGAACCGCCTTTGCTGGACCTCACCAAGGGCGGCGTGTATGTACTGCGCGGCCCGCGGCAGGTCGGAAAGACAACACTCCTGAAGCTGATGATCAAGAGCCTGTTGGAGGCGGGCGGGGCAAACCCGCAACAGGTTGCGTACGCGAACCTCGAGTCCGGCACCGGTTTCGGAGACTTGGCGGAATACGTCGATTTCAGCGCCAACCAAGGCAGGCGGTACCTGTTCGTAGATGAGGCAACTGCCGAGCCGGGCTGGGCAGCCAAGGTAAAGTACTTGGTGGATTCCGGAAAAATGACGCCAGACGACGTACTGGTGGTGACCGGTTCCTCTTCGCTCGACCTGAAGAAAGGAGCTGAAAGGCTGCCCGGCAGGGGGATAGAAGGCAACGAATACCTGTTCTACCCTTACTCGTTCGCGAGAATAGCCGGAATAAGGGAAGAGGGGGTGCCATCGCTGAAAGCCATCGAAAAAAAATTTCTCGACGCGAAGCTGCACGGCCTCTTCACCAGATACCTGCGGAACGGGGGGTTTCCGCCCGCATGGAACCAGGACCCCGCATTGCTGAAGGAACGGTATGCGCGTTGGATCGAAGGCGCGATATCCAAGGAAGGCAAGTCCGTGCTGTACGCGCGCGAACTCCTGGAAAAACTCACCCAAAAAACGACCTTCGATTTCCTGTCGCTGGCGCGGGAGACATCCATAGTGTCGCACCACACCGTTGCCAGCTACCTCGACAGCTTCAATTACCTCATGATAGGCAAACTCGCGTACAACTACAACGCGGCAATTGCCGCACCGGATCCCAAGAAGGAAAAAAAATTCCTGTTCACCGACCCCCTCCTGTCCTCGATGTTCGGGAAAAGGCTGGAAAGCTTAGTAGTAGAGGACGTTGTCGGCTCGCACCTGCTCAGGGTATGCGACCAAGTCTGCTTCTACCGGGACAAGAAAAGGGAAGTGGACTACTTGTGCAAGTTCGGAAACGAATGGTGGGCAGTTGAAGTCAAGTGGTCCGAAAACCTCAAACCCGAGTGGGTAAAAAACCTGGCGGCGTTCAAGCTGGCGCAAAAAAAATTTTTGCTCACCAAAAACGTGTTCGAAAAACGCGGAAACGTCGTCATAGCGCCAACTTACGCATTCCTTGCCGCCATAGGGAAAACAGTGGCACCGAGGAAAATCCTATCCGCATAAGGAGGCAACGCGCCACTCCCTTTTGGGTTGGCGGCCAGTGAAGCCGTTTCACTCACGAAGACCCGCTGCCGAAAGAGGCCGAACAAAAAAACTCTAAGCCTTGATTTCAGACCGCGAATACGTTTCGTCGAACTTTACCTTATTCACTTCAGGTATGAGGCTGAAGCAGGATTGCATGAAGCGGAGCTTCTTTACCGCCATGCCTGTAGCTTCAGCGTCCTTGGCATCTATGGGAACGGAAACAATTCCTTCCTTGAAGGAAGCCTTGAACTCCTCCTTTTCCGCCAAAACCCCCACTTTCTCTTCCGGTTTCTTGAACACTCTCTTCACCGTAAACGTATAGTCGAGAGTCTTGCCTGCGAGCTCGTGGTTGAAGTCAACGCGCACCCTTCCGCCAGAGACGCTCTGCACCCGGCAGGGCCTGTTGTCCAACTCTAAAACCATACCGGGCTTGGGGGAAACGTTCTGCTGGTGGAACTGCTGCAAAGGAACCAAGCGCACAAGCTGGGAGCTGCGCTCGCCGAAAGCTTTTTCAGGAGGAATTGATACGCTTGAGGTTTTGCCTTCTTCCGCGTTCAAAAGCGCCTCGTCCAGTCCCGGAATCACCTGGTTCTTGCCTGCGGCCACCAAGGCCGGACCGTAAGCTGCCCGGTGGCGTATGCCTGCTTTTTTCGCCTCTTCAGCAGAGGTGGTGTCGAAAACTACGCCTTCTGTTTTCGCGGAGTATTCCATGTTTACGAGGTCTCCTTTGTCGATTTTCATTTCATATCACCATAGTTCAAGCTGTTTGGTTGGATTGAGTTGAATTGGCTGGTTCAGAGGCGGTAGCGTTAACTTCAATTGCGCCTGTTGATGGCTTGAAAACCTGGATGCCGTCGCCTTCAATTGTCGCGTTGACGCGTACGTTGGTTTCGTTTGTTTCTCCTGTTGCGGTTGCATCATTTGTTTCGTTGCTTCCAATTGTTTCATTGTTTTCGCCAATTTCTATGTTTGTCTCGTTTGTTTTGGCTTCGAACTCCGGCGCCTTGACCATCTCCCAGACAACCTGCCTCCGCGACTCCTCTATGGTCAGGGAAGAAAGGGCGTTGCCTGAAATCACGCCGTAAACCGAAACGTTGATGCTACTTCCTTGAGTAGTGTCGGAAAGCACGAACCCGCGCAAATAAGGCAAGCCGTTCTGGCCGGCGAAGCCCTGAAGCATGTATTTCGACAACAAAAAGCTTTTGTTGGTGAAATTCAGGAGAACCGGTTCCAGGTCAAGCAGGGCGGTCCTGAACATCGCAGACCCGCATTCTACCTGCACTTTCGCGGACAATTCGCCAACCAGAGTTTCAGGAGAGAATTCAACTGCAAGCGCGCCTGACGCCGCCAAGAAAGCGTTCTTCACACCGGGAACCTGTTTTATCGAATAAGAAGCATTGGACGAAGGGCATTGTGCGTAGCCAACGTACTCGAGCCTGGTGACGTTGGCTGTTGTCTTGCCCATGCCTTTCAGAGTCTGCGGTTCAGGAGAGGCTTCAGAAGCCGTCGAAGGCGGCTGCTGGACATACATTAGGGGCACGAAGAACCCGAGGACGAAGAACAGTATCAACGCCAGGGCACCGTACTTCAGGATAGCTTGTTTTGAAACCATAAACAGTAATCACTCTATATACAAGAAAAGTGAAGGAAGAAGTTTAAAAAACCCCCTTTCCGAACCGCGCATTCAAGGACAAACGTCCGCGAAGTTAGAGAGCATCTGCGGCCCGATTGCTCGCTTGAACTCGCTGCCGTACACCATCTCGAAGTCCTTGAGGTCGAAGTAAATCTCGTACTTCCAATCCTGGCACGGCATGGTGCCGATGTAGGAGTAGTATGCGCCTTTTCCTTCCGCAACCATTGAAACCTGTTTCGTCCTGTTCGTTTCCTTGCCGGTCACATTGATGGTGCTGTCCAAAGCGCTCCAGCCGGCATTCTTCGAAAAACGCGCGTAAACCTGGTACGAGTACCTGGAAGTGTATTCGTCCGCGACCCACTCGTCATAGGATGAAGTGTAGAACTTCCTGGTTGTATTAAACGTCTTTTTCAACGCCGGCTCGACGCTCCGCGCGAATTCCTCGACTGACGAGGCTGCGGTTGCCGTTGCCGTAGGCGCAGGCGTCGCTGTGGGCGCAGGAGTGGCTGTAGGCGCTAGCGTGGGCGCGGGAGTTGCAGTTGGCGCAGGAGTGGCTGTAGGCGCTAGCGTGGGCGCGGGAGTTGCAGTTGGCGCAGGAGTGGCTGTAGGCGCAGGAGTGGGTGCGGAGGTAGGCGTTGAAGCGGTGTCCGGAAGAGCGACCACAGTAGGCGAAGGCAGCGCCCCTGATTGCTGGCCTACGCAGCCCAGAAGCAACAACGACAAAGCAATGACGAAAACAACACTAAAAGACTTCAATTAAACCACCCGTTAAGCAAGTGACGCAAATTCCGGCACCGCCTACTAGTATGTCTGAAGACAAACTGGTTTAAAAGGATTGAGAAAATTCCGGCGTTGCTTCTTTAGTCGTTCTCACTCCTAAAGTTTACCCTTATTACAAAACAAATAGGCAACCCGCGCCTTATTACAATATATACCTTTTTATATAATAAGCGAGCAATTATAGTAGTGGCGAGTATGGTCGATTATGCCCTGCGGAATTCGGATTTCAACGGCAAGGCGGGACAAATAGAAATCAATTCCAAAGGCCAACCAACCTTTCTTCCAGCCGCCCTTCCTGAAAAGTTGGACTACGACGAGAAGACAGTGATTTGCCTTGACCGCGCGGACAGAAAGCTGTCGGAATTATCCGGCATCGGCCGCGTGCTGCCCAATCCGCATCTGCTCATTAGGCCATATATGGCTAAGGAATCCGTTGACAGCTCACGCATAGAAGGAACGCACTCCGGCCTGTCAGAGGTACTAAGTGCAGAGGCAGGGGAAGAACCAGCGGCAGACAGCGACGTTGCTGAAGTGATAAACCACGTCAGAGCGCTCGAGTACGGAATGTCCAAAGTCAAGAGCGAGGGGTTTACGCTGGATCTCATCCGAGAAATGCACAGGATACTCCTCCAAAACGTACGCGGACACTCAGCCAACCGGGGTTCTTTTAGGACAATACAAAATTTCATCGGACCGACCAACAGGATTGAAGATGCCGAATTCATACCCGCCGCACCCGAAAAGGTCAGCGAACTGATGAGCGACTTCGAGAAATACGCCAACACCCAACATAACGTGCCCTTGCTAATCAAAGCAGGTCTTCTGCACTATCAATTCGAAACTATACACCCCTTCCTTGATGGCAACGGAAGAATAGGCCGTGCTTTGATCTCGATATTTCTTGTAAAGAATGACTGCCTCAGCCAGCCGTTATTATATCTGAGTCCCTACCTGAAAAAATTCCAGCCCGAATACTACGAACGACTCATGCACTCGAGGCAAACCGGCGATCACGCCAAATGGCTGGAGTTTTTCCTCACAGCCGTAGCTGTTCAGTCGGAAGACGCGCTGACCCGAAGCAAGCGCATACTGGACCTACGCCAGCAATATTTCAGGTTGCTTGAAGAAAAGAAATCGAATGCGATAACCTACAGGGTGCTCGATGAGTTTTTCGAGAGGCTCTACTGTTCGATGCCGGGCCTGTCCCGCGAAACAGGGCACCACTTCCAAACGGTCCAGAGGCACGTGAAAGAACTCGAAAAACTCGGGATAGTCCAAGAAACAACCAGCCGAAAGCGAAACAAAATATACGTGGCGAAAGAAATCCTTGAAATCGTAAAATAGGCCATCAGCCTCTGATAGCGCAGTTTCAGCTTTGCTTCCAAAACGAATTTTATCCCTGAAACTGCTATCCGCTATTCCGGGAAAACAACGGAAAGAAAAAGAATCCCACACCTCACGTCGGCGCGTTCAAAGAGTCTACGCTGGCTGACAAAAAACAAAAGAAAAAGAAAACAAAAAGAAAAATAAAAGGGGAGGCTTGGGTCAAACCCAAGCCTAAACTGCGTACTTAGCGACCAGTTACGGCGTCCGCGTTTGCGGCCAGCCAGCTGATCAACTCGTCAGCAGCAGACTGCGTGTCGGCGGCAGTGTAGCCGTAAACCAGGATCTTGTCGCCCTGGACCTTCACTACAGGCTCCATCGACGCTGTGGGCGCCGGGGAACCAGCCAAAGCCTGCTTTGCAACAGAGTTTACCAGCGGACCACCGACGACGATCAGAGGCTGCGTTTCAGATGCCTCGGCGTCAGTCACAACAATCGGCGAAGCTGCAGTGTCCAGCTTCACGAGGTTGTAGGCGCTGTCAAGTGACGGCGCGAGGTTGTCGATGCCGCTCACTTCACCGCCCGTAGTGGCCGAACCAGTGCCCTTTGCGGTTATCTCGACGACCTTGACCTTGTAACCGTTGCTGTCAAGAGCCATTTCACCGGTCTTGAATTCAGTTTCGGCCTTGTTCGAAGTCGTGTCGACTCCAGCGCTGGACAAGGTGTACAATGCAGACGCGAGGGTTGTCGCGTACTTGACTGTAGCCGAGTTCAGGCCAATCGCATCAAGCTTGCTGCCACGCGGCGAGATGAATCCAGCCTCGTATGCAGTCGCAGAGGTGTTCGTTAAACCATAGTCCGCAGCTGAACCACCGATATAGCCGCCAGTTGCCTTGCCGCTGCTTGCGGTAAGGCGGGGAGTTGTCTGGTCACCGTAGCCGATGTCCAAGGCAAACGCTCCAGCGTCAGTGTCGTCGGTCTTCTGGTACTCGGGGATGAATACCGTGTACGCACCAGTCGGGTCAGTTGTGCTCTGGCTTATGCCTCCAGAAGCAAAACGGATGTTGACTGTGTTCGGACCATAGTTGTACTCAGCGTAGTTGGTCGTAGCGTTGGTCGTGACACCGGTTGTTCCCTCAGCAGGGTACAGGATGCCGGTCCATGTCGTCGGGAAGGAATAGACGAAGTAACCTTCATCACAACCCGAGTTCACGGTCGAGGCCAAAACTGCCAGAGACGCAACGGTCGTGCCCATGCTCGAAATCGAGTAGCCAGCCGAAGTTACGACACCGGTCACGTTGGCAGGACCAAACTGAGTCTGGTTGCCCAGAGTCAGGCCGCTCCTTGCATACGACGCGTTCGCTGTCAACAGGGTTGCGTTCGCAGCCAAAGCACCAAACGTGTCACACTGTGCAGAGTAGTTCGACACAGTTGCGTAGGTTGCAGAGCTGAAGCTGAAACCGGCTGTCGCGTTCGCGAAGTCGATCGAGCCATTGCCCGCACTGTGCCAGTACGGGACGAACAGGCCTGTTGTCGGGTTCTGGTAGAATATCGTACCAATTGAACCGTTTCCAGCGCCAGTTGCGTCCGTAATGTAGTACAGAACGTTCGTGCTCGTCGTACCAAAGTTGAACGGCGATGTCAAACCAGACGTCAGGGACAGGTAGCTGAGACCAGTTGTGCTGGTGTCAGTTGTCGAAGTCGGGAAGTTCCTCTCACCCGTACCAAAGGTCAAGGTGTCGTAGGAGATGTCCGCGAGACCCGTGTAGGTCATCTTCAACAGCTCAGGCTTCTGGATGAAGGCGATGCTGTCACCTGCAACCATGTCGTTTATGACCTGCCTGTTCAGCTGGATGCGTGCCAACGATGAACCATAGGACGAACCGCCACCAACCAGGTTAACTCTCCAGTTCTGGTTGTCGGTGTTCACTACGGAACCGTGCTGCAGCGCGAGCTTGTCGCTGAAGATGGACACCTGCGCGTAGCTGGTCTGGCCGAGACCTGCGAAGACGCTGAATACACGAATAACGATGTTATTCTTGTTGTACTCTCCGTCCTGTTGCAGGGTCTGTGCGTCCAACAGCTTGTCGTCCTTGTCATATACTTCAAATGAAGCGGACAATAGTTGTTGCGCGGTTGTCGGCACTGCTGAAATGTCTTTCAGCTTGACCTTGATTCCGTTAGGCGCGGTAACCTCGTCACCGATCTGCATGAATTCCTTGTACTGGACTTCCTTGCCCAAAGTTGCGACAGCCGAAGTGTTCATCGAACCGTCAGTTGGGAAGTTGTCCATGCCGTAGATGACCCAGTCAACGCCAAACAGCTTCACCTTCATGCGGTGCTTTACTGACTTGTAGGTGTCGGAACAGCTGTTGTCGTCAGGGGTCAGTTCGGTACAAACCTGGATTGGGTTCGTGAACTGTGCCTCGTACGCAAGCTGCGGCGACTTGGCCTTGACCTTCTTCGAGGAAGTGTCGTACTGCGAGCGAGCGTACAAGTAGTACCTCTCCTCTTCAGTGTAGCTTCTCGAGACCTGCGAGTCAGTTATCGTTCCCTTGAACGCAAGCGGCGTTTCAGTCGAAGTGACCTTGCGGCCAGCGCTCGCGTACGGGGTTGACGTGCTCAATATCGTCATGCTGCCCGCCATGGCATCTGCGCGGTCATCAGTCGCGTTGGCGTCCAAATAACCCTCGATATACGTCTTCAGTTGATATGCGACGTTCGGGTTGACACCAGGCGTGGTGATTTCCAGCTTGACCTTGTCGTCAGCGGAAGCAGTCGTCGTTGACGTAGTGCCTCCTTCACAGGACAACAGGTCCGTGCCGATGACTGTTATGTCCTCGGCCGTATATGCCATGTTACCTATCATTGCTGCAATGTTAGCAGCGGCAACAGCGTCAGACGGGGCAGCCTTTTCGCCGACAACCAGCTTCACCTGCGGTGAACCAGAGGCGAAGAAGTTGAAGTTCTCCAGCCCGCTCGTGTCGACGCTAACTGCACCAGCGAATGCGGCACCTAACAGTGCAGCACCAGCAGCTGCTGTTGCTATTTTCTTTACGTTCAGACTTTTCACGTAACCACCTCGACGAACAAAAGAGTCCGTCTTTTTATCAAAAACAAAACTGCAACGCGCCGCAATCGATATAAGCTGTCCCATGGAGTGGAACTCACCAATACCGTACGACGGGTAAACCAGTTCGGAATACCTTATCAAAACTCCCTTTTTAAACCTTTTCAAAAACCTTCGCTTATTGCCGAAGGCTTCCTTCATATTGACGAAGAAAGGCGGAAAGGCCAAGGCCTTTATAAACCATCCGGCGAGGCAGTTTTCCAATGGCTTGCGAAAACAATCGCACCCAAAGCCAGTTGCCGCAACGGATCAAAAGGCTGCCCAGCCCGGTAGCCAAACAAACGCCTGTCCAGTTGGTCGCGGTTGAAAAGGCGAAAGCGATGGTCGAACGGTTGGAAGCGACTGGTCTTCCCGCGGTTGGAACCGACGAGAGCGGTTGGAAGCGATTGGTCTTTCAGAAGACCAATCGCAAAGCTTCGTTCGTCGGAAAGCTCCAGACCAATCGCAAAGCTCCTTGACCATCGCAAAGCTCAAAACAACTGCTTCGCGCAAACAGTTGACCGCGATTGTTTCCCAAAGAAACAATCGCTTCGCGCAAACAGTTGGCCGCCATCGTTCGCAAAGAACGATGGCTGCGCTCAAAGGCCAAGTGAAACAGGAACTGAAGAGCCGCGCATATAACATATAATTAGGGGTAATTTGTTACTACCGACAAGTTTATAAATAACCTAAAACAGGTAATATACAAGGCAAAACCCGCCCAATGATGGATTTTAGGGTTTTGACTGACCGGGCGGTTGCGCGGCCATAAAGGTTGAAAAAAAATGAATGCGGAAAACGCCAAAAACACCGTAGAAGTCAACAAGACAAGGTTTACTGGAGTTGCCGGCGACCAGAAGTTCAAGCAGTTCGGCATGTTCATGCCTGTTGCAACTGAAGGCAAGCCCGTAATCAAGTCAACCAGACGTAAGGAGTTTCTTGACGAGGGCATAGACATGTGGCGCAAGTTCCATCTGTACCGCGCCCTTACAGTTGTCGGGTTGCTCGGCGCAATATTGTTTTTGTTCAAGAACCCGTACATCAGCGTCGCGTCCGGAGTGGGCGCTGCCTGGGCGTACGGCGAGTACGTCGTGAAGGACTTCAGGCTCAACCAGCTTTACAAGAAGAGGACCATTCTCGAGGGTACTTGAAAAGGGCAAAAAAGGAGTTTTGGTGAAAATACGCGCACAAGATAACGCCCGTAAACAGGCGCGAATCAACGCCTAAAAGAGGAGGATTCGCGTGTTTTGGTGAAAAAAGATGTCAGAAAACGCAAAAAACCAGATAAACGAGACTCTCGCCCAGCCTATGGTCAAAGCGGGCGAAGGAACGCCTAGCACCAAGACTACCTTCATGCCCGTTGACGTGGCAGAAAACGTTCCGCCTTCCCTGAGGCAGTGGACCCGCTGGGAATACCTTTCCGAGTACGTCGAATGGTGGAAGCAGGGCGTAACTTCAGGAGTGCAGGCAGTAGTGCTTTTCGGCCTGGGCCTGCTCACCCTGGACAAGTTCGCGCCTGGAGCACTTTTGATGTTTGCCCTTGCTGCCCGCCACCAGGACCTTTCCTGGATGTACAACTTCATTGCAAAGAAATTTGGTATGTCGAGGACGATCATGCTGATCGACTGAAGAGCGAAGCGGTTGTTTCAAGCAGTTGGAAGCGATGATTTCAAAGAAATCAACGCAAAACTCCGAACAACCGCGGTCGCGGTTAAGGGATGAAAAATGGTAAAGTTTGAAGCAGATGCGCCGTGGGAAACGCAGTTGATGTCAATGCTCGAGGACTTCGGGCTAGTGAAGATCATAGACGGCCCGAGCGACTTCAAGACCGGCATGTTCGACCACGGATTCATCCTTCCGGACTGGATAATCAACGCCGTGGTCGTTTTCACGGTAGTTTACTGGATGTTTGGCTGATGCAAATGAACGCGAACAAACTCAAGGACAAGGTGAAGGGAAAAGGACCTGAAAAGGCGCCTACTGGAAAGAATCCCCAAATTAACATGTACGTGCCCTACGAGCAGAAAGGCTACATGCTCGAAGACGGCAAAAAGGTGCCGGTCCACCACTTGCACGTCGAAAGCCGTGCAGAGCTCATGAGCGACCTGCTCTCAAGCGACCACAGGTACGGCTCCCTCGGAACCGCGTACAAGAGCTACTTCTACGCGGTGGTTTGCTTCATACTGACGGTGCTGACTTACAACATCAACCTGTACGTCGCTGCCGCGTTCGCCTACCTGACCGGGCTTTACTGGTCGCAGAGGCTGTGCGCTCCGCCCTGGAACATCACGTGGTACAAGGGCAAGGCGCTGTACCATACGACATAGAGAAGTAGGGGGAGGCCGCCATCGTTCGCAAAGAACGATGGCTTTGCTGAATAGGAGGTGGAAAAAATGGCTGAAGAATTCGACAGGAACCCCGGCGTGGGAATGACCATGGGTCTAGCCGAAGGCAACGTGCCCATGCTTAGGGCTACCACGCGTTGGAATTACCTGACCAACTACCTCGTGCTGTGGAAGGAGATGGTGCGCTTCCGCTTCTACTCCTACGTGCTTGCCATACTGGGCGTTTACTTCCTGTTCATCCAGCCGTTAATCGCCGTACCCTGCCTTGCAGCGGCAATGTACTTCCACAAGCTGATGGCGTTCAGGAAGGGACGTACGCTCGGCTCGCAACGTACGGTCATGATTGGCCACTAAGCCCCGCAGGAGGCTTCGCCCCCCGCTGGCGCTTAGTCCGCCTCGCACCCCCCGCTGAGACTGCGACACGACGGTCATGATTGGCCACTAACGGAACCGCGGGGGCAACCATGCGTGGTTTCCCCCTCAGTTTCACGTTGCATCGCTTCGCGCTGCTTCAAGTTCACCGGCCTCAGAGGCCGGAGACTGCAAAGCAGCCTTCACTCAGAAGGCTGCAACTCCGGATCCCCCTTCCCTTTTTCTTCTTTCTTTTTTCTCTCTTTTTCTTTCTCTTTCGTTTCTCTATTTCTCAGCATGCCCAGCGGGTGTGGGACAAAAATAGTGTTCCTTTGTTTTGAAATGCATTTTTTG
>JACROM010000071.1 GCA_016214445.1 Microcaldota archaeon | reverse complement strand
TTGCGGCATGGTTATCGCGTGTGTTTGGGTGTGAAAAGTAATTCGGATGCGTGGTCGGTTTTTGTTCCGTTGGAGCCGCATCAAATCGATATCCTTAAGACATTAGGCGTAGTGTATAAAAAATAGGGAAAATTCAGGTATTTATTCTATTTACTGGGTTGCCGCTCGGTTAAAAAGTTATATCTTTCGTGGCGCAGGTGTATGTTTTTCAAGAAAGCTGGTATGCTGCGTCTTCTTAGCGTTCGACATAACAGTAGAAGTCAGTAGGCTTGGGTTTCCTGCTCTTCTTCGCTTTCTTCGCCACGTGTATCGAATTCCCACGCTCCCAAAAGTTCGAGCGGGTGGCGGCATGCGTTAAAGTAATCTCTTTCTAGGTCGGGGGTTTCCATTTCCAGGGCGAGGTCTTCCTCGGCGATGCTTAGTCCTTCTTCCACCCGGTTATCAGCAAACGCCCTTTTGATTATTGGAATTGATTCTTCAGCCTGGAGCGCGCACAAGCCGGATACGGCAAAGGCAACCAGCACGGGCGAAGCGTCTGCGGAAACGATTTCTTTGAACGCTTCCACGATGTCACCGCGCTTTTCTGGGCAAAGAAGCGCGATTGTTGTTAGGGCGTTTGCGATTGCGACCCTAACCCATTCGTGGTGCTGAGTGTTTTTGAGTTCAGTTGCGAGTGCGCTCGCGCCTTCGCGTCCGAACGCGGCCAGGATGCAGACGAGTTCCTCGGTTACGGTGTCGCCGAGCAGGTCTTTTGTTTCCAGTTCGGAAACTGTCGAGAGGAAGCCCGGAATTATTTTCGCGTCCCCTATCGCGCCGATCAAGTACATTGAATTCATTGCCGCGCGCCAAATGTTAACGCCCCAGTTGCCGGGGTCGCGGATTACGCCGAGCAGGAGCGGGCTGCAGTCTCCGCGTTTCGTGATTTCAAGCAGCAGTCCTTCTGGCGGCAATTCTGCTTCTTCGCCGTCGTACGTTTCGAGTTCCAGCAGCATTTCTTCGATGGTGGCGTCCTCGTACCCTGTTTTTTGCGTGCGGACGAACTCGAGGATTTCTCGTTCTTTGCGCAGGTAGTCTTCGGCGCGTTCTTCCATGCCGTTTGCCCTTGAAATAATTGCTAGGCGCCTGCTTATTCCTATTCTCTCTGCGAGGTCGGCGTCGGTCGCGTCGGTATAATCGCAGCCGAAGTCAAGCCTGTTCGTGCGCGCGAGCAATCGCTCTTTTTCAGAGTAATTGCCGGAGTTTTCGTACGCTGTTTTCAAGCCTCCCAAAAACTCGATGATTCTTTCCATTTCGTCTTTCGGGTTGCGTATGCTGAAGCCGCTGGGAACGTCCTTGAATTCATTCCTCTTGAATATTATTACCTTGCCTTCTGGAATACCCGAGTCCATGGCATGGGTTGCGGTGGCCAAGCTTTTTCTAACCAGTTCCAGGGTTTCTCCAGGTGGTGTTCCCGTGTACGCGAAGGCTGTAAGGAATTCTTCGCCGCGCACCACGAACTTTACTTCCAGGAGCGCGTCTGGAGGCGGGGTTAAGACTTCAAGCGAGACGATGGACTGGTTTTTTGGCTCGTGATTGAAGTAACCGAGCGCACCCAAGCCATGCAATACGCCTTTGTTGGATATCTCGGTCGTGTTTCCGCACTTTGCGCATTTTGCTTCTATCGTGGTGGCGTCCTTTTTTTCGATTATGCGCTCGATTTCCATTTCCTCGCCGTCGGGGCACCTGCTGCAGGTGAACGACGTGAGCTTCAGCGCAATGTCCGTGCCTGTTTTTTCCACTATGTCATCCGGGCGATTCAGGATTAGCGTTAACAGGAGTGTGTTGAGCTCCAGGTAGTGGCTTCGCTCGACTGGGCCCGCGTCAAGTTTTTCCCTCAATTTCGGCAATTCGGTCACGAGCAATTCTTTTGCCTCGTTCATCCTGCCCGCATACATCAGGTCCACAGCCATTTCCTGCACTATTTCAGGGTCTTCCGTTGCGTTTTTCACGGTTTTCAGCAGCTCGGCTGCTTGCCCAAACTTCTGGTGCATGCACAGGTGTTCTGCCATCCTGCAAACCGTTTTCTTGCTTTCCGGCTCCATTTTTAGGGCCTTTTTGAGGAGGGTTTCGATTTCCGTGCACTGGTGGCTGCCTTGCTCGAAAACCTCGACCAGCGACAAGTATGCCTCAATGTTCCGTTCATCGTATTCGATTGCCTTCCGGAGTAAGACTTTGGCTTCCTTGAGTTTTTTCAAGCGCGAAAGCTCCCGCGCTTTGGAGCAGTACACTACTGACAGCTTGCGTTTGTCTTCGCTGGAAGGATTTTTCGCGTCTACTTGCTCTTCCACTCCGCCTATTATAGTTATCCCGTGCGCGACTGCGTTATGGGTTCCCAGATTGCAGTCCCGCACGCTCGCCCCGCACGCGCTGCACTTCACAAAAACTTTTTTTTCCTTGCCCATAACCATCAATGAACGCGTTTTGGGATTAATAACCTGGCGCCCTTGGATTATCCGGGCGCAAGTTTCACGCCGCCAAGCTAGCCGTTTTTTCGTGTCCGTAAAAATGATGTTGAAGGATTCAGTCCCGTTCGTGGAGCGATTTTTCCAGGCCGTTCAAGTCCATTGCCAGGGCGTTCTCAGGTTTTTTCGCGAAGGATTTAGCGAACACGGCGTAGTGTTTTCCGCGTATTCCGCTTGGCAATGGCACGTTCGCGGACTTTTGTTCGAGTTCGCGTTCTATTCTTCTGCCGTCGACTTTGTCCTGCCATTTGCATTCGCCGAAAACTATTCCGTTCTGGCCCTTGGCGGCGAAGTCGATTTCGTAGGACTCTCCCTTCTTGCCTAGAATGCGGCCCCATTGCCTGCCTATTCCGTCGCTTTTTACTGGCAGTTTTATCGTATTCTGCCTGATGAGTTTGATGACGAGTTCTTCGAATCTGCGGCCCACGAATGCGTTGAAGTTTTCTTTCAGGTACTTCGTGAACAGTGGATAGTTTCCGCCCTCGATGTTTGACTGGTTTTTTTCGATGAACGAGTACCAGAAGTTGAGGAAGTTGTCGTCCACGTGGTAGCGCGCGCTTCTTTTGTCGTTGAATAGCGGTTTTTGCGGCGTCACGAAGTGGTAGTCTTTTACCAGGACGTGCAGGTACTTGTTTAGGGTGGTTATTTTGTTGTCGAATAGCGTGGCGAGCTCGTTTGGCTTGGTTTTGCCTTCGGCTATTGCCGCGATTATCGTCGAGTACGTCCTGTATTCGTCGCCGAATTCTGATGCTATCAGTAGCCTTGCTTCGTCTTTGAGCGTTCCAGTTATGGGGTGGAACAGGCTGGAGAGCCTTTCATGTAGAGTTCCTTTCGTGTACGCGAGCACTTCGTAGTAGTATGGCACTCCGCCGAAGACGGCCCAGGCCTCTATTTGTTCTTTTAGCGTTTGGATGCCGCATAGTTTGGAGGCCAAAGTTCGCGCGTGCTTGAATTGGAGTTCCTTGACGTCCAGCGCATGCGTCCTGCGGTTGTACAGCGGAGCCTGCCCGGAGAACAGTTTGTTGAGCATGGAGTACGACGACCCGCTTAAGATGAGCTGCAGGTTTTGTCCGCTCCCTTTTTTTTCGTCTATGACGTTCTGGAGTTCGCTGTAGGCGCCCGCATCGTTGAAGAGGAAGTTTTGCGCTTCGTCGATTATTACCGGCTTGTTTTTTTCGGAAAGGTAATTGATGAGGTCTCCGAAGCGCGTGAACCGCGGTATTCTGTAGGTCTCACTTGCCGCATCCAGGATGAATTGAGTTGTCCGCCCCTTCGGAATGAAGAGGTATGTGGAGTCCGGGAACGCGTGTTTCAGGAGGGTGGTTTTGCCTATCCTGCGCCTGCCGGAAACTGTTAGCATGAAGAACTTGTTTTTTTCCGTTTCCTTGAGGTAACCCAGCTCCTTTTCCCTTCCCACGAACACGCGCATCACCCGTTATTACCTTCAAAGTAATATGTTTGGGAGGTAATATTTAAACCTGTTGGTTGGCTTTAAAAAGGTGGCGGGGGTAATGTTTCCCGGTGAGTCGTTTATGTTGCGTAAGGTATTCTGGTTGAGGTTTGCTGGACGGCAATTGCACCTGCTGAAGGCTGCCGGCGCGTTCTTCATTTTCGCTGCAGTGCTGAAGCTGGCCAACTCCCTTTACGAGCTTTTGAACCAGGTGTCCGTTGCCAAGGTGCTTCTGGAACGCGGTTGGTTCATGGGCGAGCATTCCATAATGATGCCGTTCGCCAACGAGGACTTCCTCGGCTTGCTCCTTTCGCCGGTTGCGGTGTTCCTGTTCTGGGTGGGCATAACTTTTGTGGCGCTGATGATATACCAGAGCGGCAAGGTCGTGTTTCCAATCGGCGAGTACGAGCAGAATATAGCCGAACACCACCGCTCGCTCATCCAAAAGGCAGTAGCCCACAGCAAGAAGAAAAAGTAGGGTTGCGGTTTTTGGGCGGAAAGAGTATTCTTACCTTTGGCGTCTCCTTACCGCGTTCTGGAAAGTTCTTCTTGCCGCCTTCTGTCTTATCAGCTCGAACTGTTCCCTCGTAAATCTTGGCCGCGCTTTGAGTTTGTGTTCTATCAGTCTCGCGTGCATAAGAGGCCAAGAAGGTTTCGTTTCGCCGCTTCTTTTGACGTAGGCGTTCATGACTTCCGAGAGCCACGGTGGAACGTATTTTCTCCTCTCGGCGTAGCTTACGCGCGTTGGTGTTTTCAAGAACAATTTCATTCTACCCGATCTCCCTCGCGTCCTTTTCGCTCCGCTTCTCCATGTGCGCGCGGAAATCCGTTGCCGAGGCTTTCCATACTGAACCATACTTTTCAGTCATCTGCTCTTCTATATTCCTTCCTCTCCTTATCGCTTCCCTGATGTTTTCTTCCGTGATGTTTCCACTCTTCTGGCTTACCGCCAAATCCCCAGCCAACCTGATTATTCCTGACAGTTCCCTCAGGCGCAAGGTCAGCGCGTTGTCCTCGTCGTCAATCCTTTTGGCCCTTTTCCTCGCTTCTTCCAGCAGGACTCCGACTGCTTCGCTGGTAGCATGCGGAATCTTGCGGTCCTTCACTATTTCCTGAGCAACGAACTGTTCAAGTTGTAAACGGTTTTCCTCGGTGTCCGGCATGGTTGGGTCTAGAAGCACTTCGTAGCCGTTGCCCACTATCCTCGACCTTAATGGCGGAAGGATGTTGTTGAGCTCGTTGATGTTCGAAGCAGCAACCATGATGAAGTCGCACGGCACGTCCTCCACTTTTACGGATGCTCCAGCGCTGTGCGGGTTCCTCCCGAGAATCGGGTACTTTTTCTCCTGCATAGCTGTGAGAAGGTACCTTTGCACGTAGCCCAAAGAGCTTAGTTCGTCTATAAACAGCACACCTTCGTGCGCCTCATGTACGCTGCCTGGAACAACCCGCAGGTAGGGCTGCACCCCCACTCCGGCGTGGCCGCCGTACGGGTCGTGCCTCACGTCGCCAAGCAGCTCGGTTTCCGACGCTCCTGTTGCTATGACGAACGGCTTCCTTCCAAATGAGACTATTACTTTTCTGGGCTTCTTTTTCTTGGCGTCGTCCATTTTTTCCAAGGCCTTCTGGTCCAGCACGCGTATCATTTCCGCTTTCCGTTCGTACACTATGACTTCTTCGTGGCCGTTTTCGAGCAGGCGAGTTGTGTGCACCCTGCTTTGTGGTTTCGCGTCCTGCAAGTATTCCGCCAGAAGGGTGTTGCCAAAGGAAGCGTTGTACTTGTCCCAGCCGCACGACGGGCAGGAGCGTTCAGCTGCCTTGCTCAACTTGTTGCACCGCCTGCACCTGAAGCCCAGTCGCTCGGCGACAAAAGACGGCACCTCGGTCGGCGAAACGAGTTTTCCCTGCGCCTGCGCGCTTTCCTTTTTTTCCTTTGCCAAGTCGCTCTTGTTCCTCAGCTCCACTATGGGCCTTTCGGGCGTTTCGGGGTTGTGGAGGACGCTGATTTCCTGGGTTGTCTGCGGCAGCCTGTGCGACATTGCCTGCGCTATCATGCTTTTGCCTATGCCGGGCGGGCCAACTAGAAGGAGGTTGCGGCGCTGCTTGGCTGCAATGTCCGCTATCTCGACTGCGTGTTTCTGCCCGATTACCTGCTCCAACGGATCTGCCGGTATCTTGAGCTCGGCTGTTGTCTTAAAGCGCATGGTTTTATTTTGTAATACTGTTTTATATAACCAAGGAAAAATCCGGTCTATTGGCTGTTTGTAGTTAAAAAGATGGTAATGCGATAGATTACAGCACCATTTTTTATGGTGGTGCATAATGGGAAATCCAGTGTTTGAAAAAATTGAAGGTTTTGAACAATGGGGGTAATTTAGGTATGGGAAATTCAAAAAAATCGAATCAAACAGATTTGGACGAAAAAGGTTTCCTTTCGGCCAGGATGCATCTGGAAAAGAGGATGGGCCAAATTGGGAAGCTCTTGGCAAGCAAAAACTTTTCTTCTGAAAAAGAAGCCAACGCGTACATTAACAAAATCATGAACTCCGACGAACCTTTCCCTCAATTTGAAACAACTCCATTGGAAAAAGCCCAAGAACTCATGTACGAAGCGTGGGAATCCAACGGTAAACAACGAATCAAACTCGCCCGCAAGGCCTTGGAGATTTCCAAAAACTGCGCCGACGCCTACGTTCTTTTAGCCGAAGAAGCCCTGCAAGCCGGCGGCGCGGAACAAGCGAAAACATTGTACCAGAAAGGAGTCGAAGCCGGAGAACGCGCCATAGGCAAAGACGAGTTCACCAGAGACGCCGGACACTTTTGGGGCATCACGGAAACGCGGCCCTACATGCGCGCACGCCACGGCCTTGCAAACTGCCAATGGAACGCAGGCGCGCACGAACAAGCAATTGCACACTATGCAGACATGCTCCGCCTCAACCCCGACGACAACCAAGGAATCCGATACGTCCTGCTCTTATGCCTCCTGGAAGACAACCGCAACCAGGAAGCCGGCGACCTCCTAAAACAATACGACGATTGCATGGCGGACTGGGCATACTCAAAAGCCTTATGGGCATTTCGGACGCAAGATGAAAAAAAAGCCGCCAAAATTCTTGAACAAGCGATTGAAACAAACCGCTTCGTGCCAGACTACCTGCTTGGCAAGAAAAAACCACCAACACACCCGCCGGAATACATCAGCCCGGGCGAACCCGACGAGGCAGTGTGCTACGCCGACGCGGCACTACAGGTTTGGAAAACAACCCCCGGTGCTTTGGAATGGCTCTCTAACCTAAGTTTACAGTGAGCTAGTTTTTTCACGAGCTTTCAAGTCCAATCTACGTCTAGAAACTAACCAAAACCACAACCAATTTATGTATGCTCT
>JACROM010000102.1 GCA_016214445.1 Microcaldota archaeon | reverse complement strand
GTTTCGAAAACAAACGCCAAGCCGCTCCCCAAACCGGAGTGGCTGAAAATCAGGCCCGGCAAGGCGGAGTTCTGCAGGACCACGAGGACAATCCGTTCCAACAGAATCACTACGGTCTGTGAAGAAGCGAAATGTCCCAACCTGTCGGAGTGCTGGAGCTGCGGTACAGCCACCTTCATGGTGCTCGGCGACACTTGCACCAGAGGCTGCAGGTTTTGTTCGGTAAAGACTGCAGCCAAAGGAAGGGAAGTGGACGTAGACGAGCCGAAAAAAATCGCCGAAGCAGCACGAGAAATGGGCTTGAAGTACGTAGTAATTACTTCTGTGGACCGGGACGACCTGCCGGACCATGGAGCGAAACATTTCGCGGAGTGCGTGAAGGAAGTAAAAGCCATAGGCGCGAAAGTGGAAGTGCTGGCCCCGGATTTCAGGGGGGATCTGGCGTTGGTGCAGAAAGTTTTGGACGCTAAACCGGACGTGTTCGGCCACAACATCGAAACGGTCAGAAGACTGCAGAAGAAGGCGAGGGACCCGAGGGCGAGTTACGGGCAGTCGTTGAAAGTTTTGGGGTACGCGAAAGGGCAGGGAGCGAAAACCAAGAGCGCAATCATGCTTGGTTTGGGTGAGACAACTGAAGAAGTATTGGAGGCCATGGACGACCTTCGCACAATAGGATGCGATTTTTTGGCAATCGGCCAGTACCTTCAACCGTCGCCGTTGCAGTTGCCTGTCGAGGAATACGTGAAGCCGGAGACTTTCGGCTGGCTAAAGGGAAAGGCTTTAGAAAAGGGTTTCCGTTATTGTGCTGCAGGTCCGTTCGTCAGGAGCTCGTACCGGGCGGCAGAATCAAGTGGTGTGGAATGAGAAAAAAAGTTTTCGAAGGCAGCATAGAATACTTCCAGGTCTTGGACGAGGACGGCAAAGCGGACAAGGCATTGGAACCGAAGCTGCCTGAAAAAGAACTTAAGCGGATGTACGAGCTCATGGTGCTCTGCAGGGTTTTCGACAAGAAAGCAGTATCGCTCCAACGGCAGGGAAGGATGTACACTTACGCGCCGCTCGAGGGACAGGAAGCCTGCCAAGTCGGGGGGCCCGTTGCCTTGGAGAAAGAGGACTGGGTTTTTCCGACCTACCGCGACAACGGCGCGTACATAACGCGAGGAGCGCCCCTTGACTTGCTTTACGAGTACTGGATGGGCTTCGAGGAAGGGGCCGCAATGCCTGAGGGAGTGAACGTTTTTCCGGTTTCCATCACAGTAGGCAACCACCTGCCAATGGCAGTCGGCATGGCTTGGGGCTTCAGGATGAGGAAACAGAAAAAGGCAACAATGGTGATGTTCGGCGACGGCGCAACAAGCCAGGGGGACGCGCATGAAGCGATGAATTTCGCGTCTGTGTACAAGGCGCCGTGCATTTTCCTCTGCCAGAACAACCAGTGGGCGATTTCGACCCCGAGCGCGAAGCAGATGTGTTCGAACACCATCGCGCAACGCGCTTTGGGATACGGCATCCGCGGCATACAAGTGGACGGCAACGACGTCCTCGCGGTGTACAAGGCAGTTAGCGAAGCGCGCAAGAGGGCTGAAAAGGGCGAACCCACTTTGGTCGAGTGCATAACCTACAGGATGGGCCTCCACACAACAGCGGACGACCCTAAGAGGTACAGGAGCGACAAGGATGTTGAAGCGTGGAAGCAAAAGGACCCAATCGAACGGTTCAGGAAGTACTTGAAAGGAAAAAAAATCTGGAACGAAAAGTACGAAAGGAAGGTGCAGGAGGAAGCGGTGAAAAAAGCGGAGGACGCGGTGAAAAAAGCGGAAACCTTCCGGGCGGACCCTGCCAAATTCTTCGATTTCGTCTACGAGAAGAAAACACCTGCTCTTGAAGAGCAAAAGCAAGCGTTCCTGCGGGGTGAATGAAGTGCTGGAAATAACCCTCATCAACGCGATAAACCAAAGCCTTGACCAGGAGATGGAAAGGGACGCCAATGCAATAGTGCTTGGGGAAGACGTCGGCTTGAACGGCGGAGTGTTCAGGGCGACAGAGGGCCTCCAGAAAAAGTACGGCCCCGCGCGGGTAATAGACACTCCGCTTGCAGAGTCCTCGATAATCGGGTGCTCAATAGGGTTGGCGCTCGCGGGCTTCCGGCCTGTCGCGGAAATACAGTTCGCGGGCTTCATTTACGTGGCGATGAACCAGCTGGTCAACCACTTAGCGCGCATAAGGAACAGGACGCAAGGCAAGTTAAACATGCCCATAGTCATCCGCGCGCCTTGTTCTGGCGGAATCCGGGCGTTGGAGCACCACTCCGAGAGCATGGAAGCGCTTTACGCGCACGTGCCCGGCCTGAAAGTAGTCATTCCTTCCACTCCATACGACGCGAAAGGTTTGCTGGCTTCGAGCATAAGGGACAACGACCCGGTGATTTTTTTGGAGCCGTCGAAGTTTTACCGCGCGTTCAGGCAGGAAGTGCCTGAAAAACCGTACACCGTTCCGCTTGGCGAAGCAGCTGTAAGGCAGGAGGGCGAAGACGTCACTTTGGTTGCTTGGGGCAGCGTGGTGAAGGCTTCGCTTGATGCTGCAGCGCAGAGCGGCAAGAGCGTGGAAGTCATAGACCTTCGCTCCATTGTCCCGTGGGACAAAAAGAAAGTTTTGGAGTCGGTTGAAAAAACCGGCAGGCTTGTCGTGGTGCACGAGGCTCCTCACACCGGCGGATTCGGAGCTGAAATCTCCGCCACAGTCAGCGAAGAGGGAATCTTCCACCTGAAGGGCCCGGTCCTGCGCGTGACTGGATACGACACCGCTGTTCCGCTCGCGAAAAGGGAAGACTATTATATCCCGAACGCGCAACGCATTTCAAAAGCCATAATTAAGGCGTGCGAGTCGTGATTTCGTGGTATATTTTGTTCACAAAGTGGAAGCCGCGCAATGGCGTAGCGGAACTAACCAAATAGGCGTACGGCCAACGGAGAGAATAACACAAATACAAATTCTGGAGCTGCCTACGGGGCATCCGCTGGAGGAAAAATACCGCGGATTAGAAGAGGAACGTTCTCAAATTTTGAGAGCATTGCGCACAAGCAGACAATTTGGTGATTCAGTTAAACTACATCGTCCTAATGTCCGGGGGTTTGGACACCTTTCCGAAAACACAGAAATTGATCGGAGGATGTTCAATGCCCTTCGTCGAGCAAATGAATTGCTGCTCAATGAAAAAAGACAAGGGAAAAAAATGCGAGGGCAACAACATGGTTGAATTCATTTATTTCGCGGACGTGGGCGAAGGCATACACGAAGGGAAGCTGGTGAAGTGGCTCGTCAAGGAAGGCGACTCCGTGAAGGAGGATTTGCCTTTGGCGGAAATAGAAACCGACAAGGCGATAGTGGAGATTCCGTCGTCGAAGAACGGCGTTGTTTTGAAGCTTTACGGCAAGCCCGGCGACACGCTCAAGGTAGGAGACGCGTTGGTTGCTTTAGGGGAAAAGGGCGAGAAAGTTCCGGAACCAAAAACACTCGCAGAACAGCCAACACAACAAAAACAGACAGGACAAGAAGCCGCAGAGCAACAACCCCAACAACAAACAAAAACCCAAAAACCAACGCAAACACAACAACTCCAACAAAAACAAAAAACGCAAACAACAACTCAATTACAACAAACCCGACCGCAACAAACACAACAAAAACAAACAAAAACCGAAGCCGCGCAACAACAGCTCGCGCAAAAACAAAAAACTCAACCTCAAACCGCAACGCAATTGCAACAAGCTCCACAACTGCAACCGCAACAAACTCAACCGCCGGCAAAAACAACTGGCCGCATACTTGCGCCTCCTTCTGTGAGGAAGCTGGCCCGCGAAATGGGAATAGACCTTTCAACTGTAAGGGGGAGCTGGCCGGACGGCAGAATAACAGCTGGCGACGTCAGGAAGGCCAAAGAAGCGCCTCAGCCTGTCCAGGCAACAGCTGTTCGGAGAAGATCTTACATCGTTTCAAAACCAGGCGGGCCGGAGATAAGGAAGCAGTTCACCAACATAAGGAAGATGATCGCGGAGAAGTTAAGCTACTCCCACCAGCTGCCGCACCTGACGCATGTGGACGAGGCGGACGTCACTTCACTTTGGGAGTTGCGGCAGAAGGAGAAGAAGAGAGCAGAGGACAAGGGTGTGAAGCTTACGTTGCTGCCGTTCGTCATCAAGGCAACAGTCAAGGCGCTGAAGGAGTTCCCGGACTTCAATTCTTCACTTGACGAAGAGAAAGACGAAGTAATCTTGAAGAAGTACTATCACATCGGCGTAGCAGTTGACACCCCGAATGGCCTGATGGTGCCGGTGCTGCGGGACGCGGACAGGAAGAGCGTGTTCGACATAGCCAAGGAAATCACCATCCTGAGCACCAAGGCAAAGGCGCGGCCAATAAAGTTAGATGAATTAAGCGGAAGCACTTTCAGCATAACGAACATCGGTTCAGTTGGCGGGATTTACGCTACGCCATTAATCAACCCGCCGGAGGCTGCAATACTCGGCGTAATGCGCATGCAGACGCGGCCAGCGTTTGCGCCTATTGGAAAGGAAAAGAAGGCAAAATCCACCAAGGCAGGCAGGCAAGCCGGTAAGGAAACCTTAAAGGTTGAAGCACGCCAGTTCCTTCCGCTTTGTTTGACGTTCGACCACCGTTTGAACGACGGGGCTGCCGATTTGAATGGTAATGGGCGACCTTCCTGAAAGCACAGACATTTTAGTCATAGGCGGAGGGCCCGGAGGATATGTTGCTGCTTTGAGGGCTGCCGCGCTAGGCAAGAACGTGACGCTTGCTTCAGATGGCAAGCTCGGCGGAATCTGCCTCCATTACGGCTGCATTCCTTCGAAAACACTTATCCACGCCGCAAATTTCCTTGAGGACGCGAAGCATTCCGAGGAGATGGGCATCACCACAAAAACCAAGCTGGACTTGAAAAAGCTCCGCTCGTGGAAGCAGGGCGTTTTGGACAAACTAGAAGGGGGAATAAACGCGTTGTGCAAGGCGAGGAAAGTGAACGTAATTAAAGGGAAAGCGGAGTTCGAAACACCCAATAGGGCGGTAGTGCAGACTGAAAACGGCAGAAAAAGCATAGAGTTCACCAAAGCGATAATAGCAACCGGCTCAAAGGCAACGGAGATACAGGGGTTCCCTTTCTCGCACAAGCGCGTATGGAACGCGAGGAAGGCACTTGAAGTCGCGGAAGTTCCGGGAAAACTCGCCGTCATAGGAGCGGGCTACATCGGCCTTGAACTCGGAGTGATGTATGCGAAGCTCGGAAGCAAGGTGACCATGCTTGAAGCGGGAAGCGAGTTCATGCCCAAAGCCGAGCCGGAAACCCGGAAGGCAGTCCAGAAGAGGCTGGCCGAGCTCGGCATAGAATTGATGCTCGGCTCGAAAGCCGAAGGTTTCACGGAAAGGAATAAAACCTTGAAGGTGAAAACCGACGCGAAAGAACTGGAAGCGGACTATGTGCTGGTGGCTGTTGGAATGAAGCCCTACACCGAAGGATTGAAGCTGGAGAACGCCACTCTTTCAACTGACGAGCGTGGCTTCATAGTAACCAACGACAGCATGCAAACTCGGTTGCCGCACGTTTACGCAGTCGGAGACGTGCGCGCCGGTCCCTTTTTGGCGCACAAGGCGTACGCGGAAGGAAAAGTTGCAGCTGAACACGCCTGCGGGCTGAACTCGGTTTTTCAAGCCCAAGTTATTCCTTCGGTGATATTCTGCGACCCGGAAATCGCTTCTGTCGGGATGACCGAAAAGGAAGCGATCGAGAAAGAGTTGAACGTCAAAAGCGCGAAATTTTCGTTCCACGCTTCAGGCCGCGCACAATCAATGAACTCCCCAGAAGGCTTCATCAAGGTGGTAGCGGACGAAAAAAATGTTATTCATGGAATCGAAATAGTCGGCCGCGGGGCTTCCGAACTCATAGGCGAAGCTGTTTTGGCAATTGAAATGGGCGCGACAGCAGAGGACATCGCCTTAAGCATACACGCGCACCCTACTCTGAGCGAAAGCCTGATGGAAGCAACAGAGAATTTTTTGGGAAAAGGAGTACACAGCTATAGCAAGTGACGCAAATATTAGTACGAAATAGGCGTCGCTTGCTATCTAGTGGACGACAATGGTTGTACGGAAAATTATGTCGTCCACTATAATTTGATTCGCGCACTATTACGGAGGTCAGGGAAACAGTTGGACTGGGGGGCAGAGCCCCGTGGTCCCGTCGGGCAAGGGCGTTCACTCCCAATAGCGCCAACTCAATCCACTATGCTCGTCTTCAGCTCGAACAACGCGCTGCCAGTGCCCATGTTGATGATTATCACCCCGGTTCCAACCGAAGCATTAAGCACATAGTCTACTTTCTTCGTTGACTCGAAGTTCTTGAAGTACTCGAACCGCCTCATCTCGAATTCCTTGGCGCCTATTGTTTTCGCGGTATCAAACGACGAGGAGTCAGGAACAAGGTAAACATCAAGCGGATAATTGGAGTCCTCAACCTGCAGGCGCATCCTGACCGTCCGGCCAAAACCGTAACCAGGGTCGTTCAAGTATACGAAAGTCATCACGTTGTTGTCCAAGTCCACCTCGGAGGAGCGGCCGAGCGCTACGGCGCTGTAGGCGAAGTTGCAGTAGTCGGTTGTGCAGAAAGCGCCCACTCCGGCGTGGTCGTATATTTTGTCGGCGTCAATTATGTTGCTCCTGTGCCCGGGACTCTTGAGCCAACCGTTGACTACGGAAGAAGCGTTAGGCATTTGCCCTTGGTAAGGGAACTGCGCCAAGTTCTCGTTCACTACGAAATGGAACAAGCCTTCGGCAATAAGCCGGTCGTGGACGTCCTCTCCTTCTGCGCCCGTATGCGCGAAACGCTCCTGTTCCGCAAGCGTCTTCATGTACTTTCTGGCGGCGCTTGCAGCGCGTTCGTTCCACAACAAAGGAGAAAGTTTTTCCTTTTCGCGCGCGCGGTTTATTTCCTCCAAAATCCCGCGTTCTAGAGCAGCGAGGTTCTCCGAGGAAGGCGGCGCTATTGACGGCTTCGGCGGAGCGACGAAAACAGGTTCCGGAACAGGAGTGGTTGCCGCTTCCTCTATGGCTTTGGGAGCGGGCTGTTCGCTGGCAATGCAGGCCTGCGGGTTTTCTATTACGCGACCGTCCGGGCACACGTACTTGGTTTCAGGCTGGAGACAGCCAAACAAAAACAACGCAAAAACAATGGGGAAAAACCAACGCATGACCTTTTCTCACAACCGGTATATTATCTCCGCCAAAACTATGCCCGCGTACAACGCTAAAAGCACAAGGCCTTCGCGGCGCCTTATCTGTCCCTTCAGCGTGAAGAACATGAAGATGAAGCTCATCAACAACAACGCTGGCAGGGTTATCACCCTGCTGGAAGGCTCGAGCACAAGCGGGTGCACCAAAGCAAGAACTCCTATGCTTATGAGGAGCGTGAAGATGTTCGAGCCAATGGTTTCGGAAATAGCCAATTCTTCTTTGCCTGTCCGCGTAGCGTGCAGAGCGGAAGCGAGGTTAGGTATGCTGGGGCCCAGCGCGCCCAGAGTCAAGCCTATGACGAGCTCCGGCACCCCGAACGCCTCGACGAAGTAAACAAGTGACCTGGTGAAGAAGTCGGCGCCTATGATGAGCATTGCGCCGCCAGCCAGGAAAACGCCCCACCCATCCCGTATGCGCCACGGCCCCAAACCGAGCTTGCCGAAACGCTCGAGCGTGTTGACGAGCTTCCTCGACTCCTCCTCTACTTCGGGCTTGCTCAGCTGCTGCTCCTGCTTGTAGACGTTCACCATGTAGGGAACGAACAACAACAACAACACGAGGCCGTCAACTGAAGACAGCTTGGCGTCCTCAAGCGCCAACGCGGCCACTATAATGCTTGCGACAAGCATGAACACCAAGTCCCGGAACAGGATGACGTGCGAGATCTTTAGCGGCCGCACCATGGTACAAACTCCAACTATGAGCCCCAGGTTCACTATTACCGATCCCAGAAGTGCACCCAAGCCTATCTGTGCGTGCCCTTGCAGCACCGATGACGCCGCAACCACTATCTCCGGCAGGCTCAGCATGCTTGAAACCAAAAGCAGCCCAACTGCCACGCTGGTGGTGCTGAACTTCTTCGCTACTGGAGCAGCGCTGTCGGTCACCCACTCGGAACCCTTCAAGATTAGCGCCACTCCAAGCAATACCAGGAAAACGTACAGCAAAACCACGAACGGCATTCTTTCAGTCCACCGCATTGCTTTAAGAAGCCGTTTCTTTTATACCCAACCCACCCGCGCCAACCGGCAGTAAAACCAGCGGGAAAACCACGGCAAAACCCACAATATATAAACTAAAAAAGCGCAAAATAGCTTACCAAGGAAAAAGGTGATTGGTTATCGTTACTCCTCGTGAAAGTCCTCATGAAATCGCACTGAAAAGCGCCGCTAAAAAGTTGGGTAAGCTGACTGAACAGGGGGTGCTCAAGAAAGTCATCGGCAACATAAAAGGCGACCTCACTTATGCTTCGAAAGAACACGCGAAACTAACGGAAGAACACGCGAAAGCAACGGGTGCCCTCGAAAAATTCAGGGCGGGCGTAAAGCAACTTGGCTTGAAGTATGCTAAACTGATAACGTCAGGCAAGGAAGCCCTTAAAGCGCAGGACGAACGCCACAGGCAAGAGCTTGAAGAAAAGGAAAGAACGTTTAAAGGGAAGTTTGACGCTTACGGCGAGCAAATGAAAGCCTCACTCGAAGAGGTAGCCGGCCAACAGGCACAAAAGTATAATGAAGAAAAAGCAGCGCTGGAGCAAAGACGCCTGGAAGAGAAAAGCAAACTTGAAAGGCAAATAGTAGGCGAAAGGGAAAGAAATGACCGGATTGTACGTGAGTTAAGCGAGGCGAGGGATGAGCATCGGCAGGAGATTAAAGAACAGGGAGAAAAGTTTGCATCGAAGTTAGAACAGGAACTCGGACAAAAGGAAACGGCACATCAAGCCGCACTCGGACGAAAAGACGCGGAAATAGGACAACACAAAACAACAATCGAAGGGCACAAAAAAACAATCGCCGAACACGAAAAAGAGATTGCGCTGCGCAGGGAAACGATTGCCGGGCACAAGCAAACCATCGGGCGGCTCGAAGGGGAAAAACAGGCCCTGCAGACCGACCCGGAAAAACTCAAGGAAACCCTCATAGGCCACATCCAACGCAACGCTGCCGAAGTGCTGAACGTCAAACTTGAAAAACTAGGGGATCACGTCATCACGGTGCCTGGAGGCCTCTTCGGGCTGCTGCCAAAACAGGTTGTCCCGAGCGACCGCCAACTGGAAGGGATGACATTAAAGGAACTCGCAGAGCTCAACGAGCACCTCGAAAAGCCCAAACTAAAAGAGGAAGCATACGAGGAACTCGCGAGAATAATAAGCGGAAAAACTGGCAAACCAGTAACACCGGAAAGCCTAAAGGAAAACCCGACAAAGGTTCGCTTGTGGGCCGGATTGAAAAGCGGAATTTTTGCCACCAACAAAACCGACCCGATTGAGCTTCTGAAGCGCGTCAAGGAAGCACAAGAGCTGCCTGCAGGCAAAATAATCAAGGAACATGTCGGCATCGCGGGCAGGGGTTTCACTGCCGAGGAACAAAAGGCTTACAACAAACTTGCGGAACTGATGAACGAAAAAATAGCAAACCAAGAACATAAGGTTACCGCGGAGCAACTAAGCAGCAAACCAATCAAAATCAAAGCCGGCGAAGGATTAAACGCGGGCTGGTTCACGACAAACAAGCACAATCCCTTAAAAATCCTGAAACACGCAAAACAGGCCATACACGACATCAGGCTTAGTGGTTAGTGGAAAAAAGTAGACTCTTAGGCTGAAAAACCAATTTGGCCTCGACTCCCCTCGCTAAATCCAAAAAAAACCCTAATGCCCCCAATCAATTGAAATGCCTTTTGCGCCAGTCACGAAGCGGTGCGCCTGCAACGCTGCCTTCGCGCCTTCGCCTGCGGCAATTGAAGTCTGCTTGAACTGGACATCTGTGCAGTCGCCAGCGGCGAATATGCCGGGAACGCTTGTCTCACACGACTTGCCGGTCGTTACGACTTCGCCCTTTCCGTTCAGTTCCACCAGACTTTTGACGAAAGAGGAGTCCATCATGAAGCCGATTTCGAGGAACATGCCAGAGCGGGCCGTCGCAGGTAACGCAGGAGGAAACGCCTTTGCCGAAGAACTTGTCCTCGCCCGGGATGCCGAGGGTTCTGGGCACTTTCCCGAAAGCCAGTATCACCGCTTTGGATTCGAATTTTTGGCCGTCCTTGGTCTGGACTGAAAACCCGGAGCTGTTTTTCTCAACTTTCGAAACCTTGCCATTTGCCAATTCAGCCCCGAAACCAGTTGCCTGCTTCAAAAGCGTCTGGGTCAACTGTATGCCCGGAGCCTTCTCTATTCCCGGAAAATTCTCTATGCTGGCGGTGAAGTTGGTCTGGCCCCCTACCTCCACGGTAACCACGAGGGTCTTGAGCTTCTTCCTTGCGGAGTACATGGCGGCAGTCAACCCTGCAGCGCCTGCTCCGATAATCAATACGTCGTACATCCTAAACACCTTTCGCGGGCAATCAAAAAGCGAACGCAAGGATTGGGCGGCTCGTGGTTTTTATTTATTGGGTTTCCTCGGGAGCGCCCAATAAATCATGAGTCCTAGCGCTAATCAAGAACTCAACCCTAAAAGGCCGCGGCTGACGCCGCGGCTCCGGCAAAGCCGGAGTTGGGTTTGTAATTCGCGCGTGAACTTAACCCGTAAACGGGCGCGAATCCCTTATAGTCCCAAGTCTGAAGGCTTGGGATTCGCGCGGGTTTCAAACCGCCATGCCGGCTGCCTTTTCAACAAAGCCACTCCGAGAAAGGGGTTTAATACCTTTTAGCGCATTTTTAGTTCATGATTTCGGGGAAAGCAGCGGCAGTAATCTTCGTGATTGTGCTAGCCTCGTTTACTTCGGCGGCGTTTTTCAACAACAACATCTTCGGCAAGAGCAGCTTTATCCTGACGTATGACGATTTCAAGGAAAGCTGCCCGGATGCGCTGCGAAGTGACTCGTCTTTGCTGCTGTCCGTCACTTTTTCGAACGTTGACGCGGTGGAAACCCCGCGCGATAAAAATGGGCGCGGTGGCCTGAGGTGGTCCCACTCGGCCAATGGCGATATACGGTTTAATTGTGCCGCGAAGAAAGGGAAAAGCGTTGCTTTTCCTAAATCACTTAG